>CAMJLI010000053.1 GCA_946406585.1 uncultured Prevotellaceae bacterium
TTTTTACATACGTAGTACAATAGAAGCAAGGCATCTCTTAGTAGTACCTTCGTGCCATGTTTGCAATGGCGTAATGGTTGGGCACCATGTTGCCCTGGCCGTCACGCTCCACAAGCAAGTTGATATTGTAGGTATCGCAATACTTGCATTCATTGGGATTGTCGATAACGGTTTCCATCAACTCTGGCTGCACCACCAATGAAGCATTGCTGGGGTATGCCTCGGGATGGCGTATGAAATGCCATATCAATTCTGTTACATTTACTGTATATGTCCTAATGTCATTGAATTTCCTCATATTAGATTATCTTTTTGTGTGATTCTAAATATAAGACGAAGAAATCAAGACAATATTACATATTAGGTTCTTATTTAAATTTCTTTATGAAAAATTTATAAAAAAATGCCAAAGCGATGTCAACATAATTCCCCAAAAGCCCTATTTATGATAATCCACAAGTCCCATCATCGGACTCTGTTCCACCTTGTCAAGCACGAAGCCTTCTGCCTCGGCAGCCTCTGACAATTGGACATGAAAATGGTAAGCTATGCTGCCAATAGCCCTGACAGGGAGGTCCCTACGCCCATATTGCACCAGGTTGCGTCGAAAGAATTCCCTGAAGCTCATGACGACAAGCTGCCTCACCTCCTCCACATCCAAATGACTGTGCATGAAATGCGTTGCCTGTGCCAAGTATCTGTTGGGCAAAGGCTGTCTGTAGACATGCTGGATAATGTCTGCCACATCCTGCCCTGTGGCTGCAACCCATTCTTCAAGCATCCCATCAGGCATCAAGCCCTTGCACAACGCACCCAAGAACAATTTGCCCAATACCGCGCCACTACCCTCGTCGCCAAGGATGAACCCAAGAGGAGGCGTGTTCTTCACCACCTCCTTGCCGTCATACAGCCCGGAGTTGGACCCCGTACCCAAGATGCAGGCAATGCCGCTGTCGTGTCCGAAGAGTGAACGTGCAGCCCCTATCAGGTCTCCTTGCACGTCTATGTCTTCCACCCCCGTCACTGCAAAGATGTTGTCGCGCATCCGCTGCTGCATCTCCGGCCTGATGCCAGCACCATAGAAAAATATGGCCGTCAGCTGCCCTATCTGCTGTTTTGGAAAAACCTCCACAACCAGTCTGTTCAAAATCAGCCGTATCTCCTCATCGTTCTGGAAAAAAGGGTTGATGCCCTGTGTTGAATGCCGGGCCACCACCACTCCCCTATCGGCCAAGCACCAGTCTGTCTTGGTGCTTCCACTGTCTGCTATCAATATCATTGCAATAACTTTTATTTTGAAGACAAAGGTAATGAAATCACACACCAGTATGAAGGAAATGACAAGGAAAAATGCCATTGGAACGAAAAAAAACACTCCCAAGACCCGCAATCCGAAAAAAATGCTTAACTTCGCAGTTCATAATAAGTAAACAAAAGAGCATCACCAACAAGGCATCATGGTAAAGAAGACAATCCTTTTGCTATTAACAATGCTGACACAAGTCCTTCCCTCGCACGCCGTGCTGAAGGAGAAGGATTTGGAAAACACCCTTTCCATCCTCCGCCAAGAAATCACCAACTATTACAGGGACTTGCAGAACGAAGCCAAGGGGCACAAGCTCTATCGCGACATCGTGATAAAAGAACTTGTGGACATCTCTCAGCGCAGCAACCAGAACGCCCTGATGATATACTCGCAAAAGCCCGACTATGTGTTCGACCTCACATACGCCTGCAACGAGGTGACACAACTCTACCGAGACTACCACAGGCGAATACAACCTTTCAAAAGCAGCATCGACAACATAGACACTGAGATAGAACGCTACGACAGCCTGAAAGCCAGCCTCAACAACATGAGCGTGCGCCTCCTGTCAGACAAGGCAAAGATTGACCGCAACGTCTGCCTGACCCTCGCCGTGTGCATCGACCGCATGTTGCGCGAGAACCGGCAAAGCATGAGCGACTACATCAAGATTTACCAAGCAACAGAGGAAAGGCTTGAAAGGCTCAACACTTTCGCCAACCTGAGGTATAACGAGATACAAAACAACATTTTCCGAAATGGAGGCGAGAACTACATAGCCATACTCTCCAACTTCCAGTCGCGCCTCTCGAAAACCAAGGAGACCGTTCTGGAGAAATATGAGCCAAAAGAAGAGGTGCACTCCCAATGGGACAGCCGCATGATAATAGGCCTGTTTGTCACAATGGCCATCTTTGCACTGGCGGCAATGGCCATCAGCTTCATTGGCACGAGAATCATACGACGCAAGTTTGGCAACGACCGCCCGAGCAAGAAACGCACCGTGATAATCATGGCCGCCACGGTAATCATCTTTGCCATAGCACTGCAGCTGATACGCATCACATGGGAACAGAACTTCTTCATCATGGCCAGCGGCCTGCTCACGCAATATGCCTGGCTCTTGGGTGTCATATTGCTGTCACTGCTGCTTCGCGTGGGTTCCGACCAGATCATGAACGCCCTGCGCATCTATGCACCACTCATCTGCATAGGGTTCATAGTCATCGCATTCCGCATAATCCTCATCCCGAACGAACTTGTAGACCTCATACTGCCACCCATCCTCCTCGTATGCGCCGTCTGGCAATGGTGGGTGATCAGCAGGCACAACGACAACATACCCAATTCAGATGTGTTCTATACATACATTTCGATGGTTGTGTTTGTTGCATCTGTGGTATGTTCGTGGATAGGATACACCCTTCTCAGCGTGCAGCTTCTCATTTGGTGGATAATGCAACTCACGTGCATACTGACCATAACATGCTTGCGGTCGTGGATAAAGAACTATGGCAAGCGTCACGATTTCGAGAACAAGCCCATCACGGAGTCATGGTTCTACGACCTCCTCTACAGCGTACTTCTGCCCTCTCTTGGTGTGATGTCGGTTCTTCTTGCCATTTATTGGGCTGCCTCAGTATTCAACCTTACAGAACTCACCTGGCGCATCTTCACCTACAAGTTCATCGAGGCTCCAAGCATCACCATCAGCGTGCTCAACATAGCGTTGGTAATCATACTCTGGATGGTGTTCGCCTACCTGAACCACACCGCCAAGTCGCTACTGAAGCATTATTTCATGCTGAAAGACCCATCCAGCGCCGAGAGCCGGTTTGTGATGGGTAAGAATGTCATCCAACTCCTTGTGTGGGGCATCTGGCTCATTGTCAGCCTTGCCATCTGCCGTGTGGACAACACCTGGCTGGTGGTGGTATCGGGAGGCCTCTCCACTGGCGTGGGCTTTGCATCGAAAGACATCCTGGAGAACATCTACTACGGCATCTCGCTGATGGCGGGCCGCATAAAGGTGGGCGACTGGATCATCTGCGACGGCATCCGAGGAAAGGTAAGCTCCATAAGCTATACAAGCACGATGCTCGAGTCTGTCGACGGTTCGGTGATCGCCTTCCAAAACAGCCAGCTCTTCACCAAGAACTACAAGAACATGACCAAGAACCATGGTTATGAGATGCACCTTCTTGACGTGGGCGTGGCTTACGGCACCGACATAGAGAAGACTCGCCAATTGCTTGTTGATGCCCTCTCGGATCTGCCATTCATCAAGGAAGACCCCAACCAACACCCGGTAAGCGTGCTCCTTCGGGAGTTCGGAGATAGCAGCGTCAACCTGAAAGTCGTGGTTTGGGTGCCCGTGCAGACCCAATATTCCGACGATTGCATGATATTGGAATGCGTCTATCAGACCCTGAATGCCAACGGCATCGAGATACCTTTCCCACAACGCGACTTGCATATCGTAAGCTCCCAGCCATCCCTGCAGGAAGAATTGGGAGCTTTGGCAAAGACATCAAAACAGACAACCCAACAAAACATATAGATGAAACCAATATTCATTGCAGGCCCATGTGTCATAGAGTCGGAACAGCTGCTATACGCCGTGGCAGAGGTTCTGATAGGCATCAACACCCGCCTGGGCATAGATGTCATTTTCAAGTCCTCGTTCGACAAGGCCAACCGCACCTCGGCATCATCGTTCCGGGGGCCTGGCATCGACAAGGGACTCCAAATGCTGTCGGATGTGAAATCCAAGTTCGGGCTTCGCATACTCACCGACATTCACGAGTCGTGGCAGGCGGCTCCTGCGGGAGAAGTGGCCGACGTGCTGCAAATACCTGCCTTCCTGTGCCGGCAGACCGACCTGCTGGCCGCCGCGGCACACACGGGGCGTACCATCAACATAAAGAAAGCGCAGTTCCTCAGCGGGCGCGACATGCGCTATCCCGTGGAAAAGGCGCTCGATGCAGGCGCTAGCGAGGTGTGGCTCACTGAGCGCGGAAACACTTTCGGGTACAACAACCTTGTGGTGGACTTCCGCAACATTCCCGACATGCTCGAGATCGTGCCCCGCGTCATCATGGACTGCACTCACAGCGTGCAACGACCGGGAGCCGGGGCAGGAAAAACCATTGGCGACCGCCGATTCGTGCCATCAATGGCAATGGCGGCAAAAGCCTTCGGAGCCACGGGATATTTCTTCGAGGTACACCCCAACCCCGACCAAGCCTTAAGCGACGGACCAAACATGCTCCCCATCCACCAACTGGAAGAGGTGCTGAAAAAACTCATCTAAATGAAAGAAAAGGACAAGGGCATCACATCAACGCCAGAAGAACGCCTGGCAAATGCCAGGGCTTACGCCACCCAATGCATCAGGGACGAGGCTGAAGCCCTGCTACAGCTGACAAGCCAACTCGACGAGCACTTCGACAAGGCCGTAGAGATGATATATCATTGCCGAGGCAAGGTGATTGTGACCGGCGTGGGCAAGAGTGGCAACATTGGTGCAAAAATCGCCGCCACCCTGTCAAGCACCGGCACCCCATCTTTTTTCATCAACCCGCTCGACGTCTTTCACGGAGACCTTGGGGTGATGACTCCTGACGACATCATACTCGCATTGAGCAATTCAGGACAGACCGACGAACTGCTTCGCTTCATACCCATGGTGCTTCACCATGGCATACCCATCATATCCATGACTAGCAACCCCGACTCGCTGCTTGCCAAGTACTCCACAACCCACATCTTGGTGAAAGTGGAAAAAGAGGCTTGTCCGCTCAACCTCGCCCCCACAAGCAGCACCACCGCCGCACTCGCAATGGGCGACGCTTTGGCCGTGGCTCTCATGGAAGCCAGGAATTTCAAGCCGACAGACTTCGCACAATTCCACCCAGGTGGCGAACTGGGCAAGCGCCTGCTGACGACAGCCCGCGACGTGATGAAGCAAGACGAACTGCCTATCATACCATCAGAAATGCATCTGGGCGAGGCCATCATACATGTGAGCAAGGGCAAGTTGGGCCTTGGCGTGTCGTTGAGCGACGGCAAGGTGGCTGGCCTGATAACCGACGGCGACATACGCCGCGCAATGGAGAAATGGCAGTCACACTTCTTCGACAAAACCGTCAAGGACATCATGACCACCAAGCCCAAGTGCGTGTCACCAAGCACGAAAGTGACTGAGATTCAAAAACTGATGAACAAGTACAAGGTGCACACCGTGCTCGTGGTGGATGACGACAACAGGCTCCTGGGAATAGTGGACCACTACAGGTGCATGCTGTAAAGAGCCATACATTCGCACAAAACCAACCAAACAACAAAAACAGCACAAAGGAAGTACAGAATCTAATAATGAAAGAAAAGAAAAGGATTTTATTGTTGCTTGTTGCAACAATAGCCACCATGGGTGCTTTGTCGCAGACGAGCGACACTCTCATCATGAGGCAACTCCAAAGCGAGGGCGTGACATTCTCCAACGACAACAGCGTGGTGCTCCTGCGCAATGGCCAAGAGAAGTTTGACGACCTCTTTACTGCCATCCGCCAGGCAAGGAGCAGCGTCCATCTGGAATACTTCAATTTCCGCAACGACTCCATAGCGGGCCTGCTCTTCGACTTGCTGGCAGAGAAGGCAAAAGAAGGCGTGGAGGTGCGTGCCCTCTTCGACGCTTTCGGCAACGACTCCAACAACAGGCCGCTCAAGAAACACCATCTCGACTCCATCCGCGCACATGGCATACAAATATATGAATACGACCCCATCCGTTTTCCATGGGTCAACCATGTCTTTACACGCGACCACCGCAAGATAGTGGTGATAGACGGGAAAATAGCTTATACAGGAGGCATGAACGTGGCCGACTACTACATCAACGGCACCGAGGTGGTGGGAGAATGGCGCGACATGCACTGCCGCATAGAAGGCGAGGAGGTGAACACCTTGCAGCGCATCTTCCTGAAGATATGGAACAAGGTAAGCCACGAGAACGTGAACGACGCTAAATATTTCAGGCTGACACCTAATGCAGGCGATTACTTCAAGGACCTGAAGCCAGACACCACATATACGGCACACAAGAAGACTGTTGGCATAATCAACAGGGAGCCGCGCATCAGCAACAAAATAATACGCAAATTCTACGTTGACGCCATCCGAGACGCACGAGACAGCATCAAACTCATAAACCCATACCTCACACTAAACTACAAATTGAAGAAAGCATTGCGCGATGCCGTAAAGCGAGGAGTGAAAGTGGAGGTCATGGTGTCTGCCAAGAGCGACATTCCCCTCACACCCGACTGTGTGTTCTACAACGTACACCGGCTGATGAAGCATGGAGTGGACGTCTGGATTTACAAGCCAGGGTTCCATCACACCAAGGTGATCATGGTGGACGGGCGATTCTGCACCGTGGGGAGCGCGAACCTCAACTCACGTAGCTTGCGTTTCGACCTTGAAGACAATGCGGTAATCATAGACCCCTGCATAACCAAGCAACTAAGCGACATGTTCGACCGCGACAAGGCTGACAGTTTCTACCTCACCCCAGAGACATGGAACCAATTCCGCACCCGATGGCAAAAGACGGTAGGCTGGTTCGCACATCTGCTTAGTGCATGGCTGTAAAAATACTGACAGGAACAACCCGTATGGGATAAATTGAATCGAAAGCCAAAAAAAGGAGCATGCCCTGCGACATGCTCCTTTTTCTATGTTCATGGATGAAAAATCATCCTCAAGATGCTTTTAGAAGATGGGAGCCTCCCCCTCATTGTCGAAAAGCGTCTCATTAGACAGTTGTCCTTCACCTACAGACGAATGAAGTTCCAAAGCAAAAGGTCCAAATTCAGACCTGCGCCATTTGGTTTCTGGCTTGTTGTACTTTTTCATACTCTCTCTGTGTAAAAGATTATTTTCTCAAGACCTTCTTTCCATTGACGATGACAACACCCTTGTAAGAGTTGTTGACACGCTGTCCGGAAAGGTTGTAGATGGCACCATCAGCCTTCTGGCTGGATGTACGTACGTAGTTGATGCCTGTAGCGTTGTCGAAGCCGTAGAAATTGACGCCATTGGACAGCTCCACCGGCACTGCCAAATAAGCCTTGTGAGCCTTATTCTCAAACACGCCACCACCATCAACACCAAAGTAGAAGCCTGCCACGCCTTTAGCATTGACTGACAGCATGTAATACTTGCAAGCCTGTTCTGGATCAACCTCTATCATTTCAGTCTCATCGGTACCGCGCAGCATGTTGTCCACACCTGGTACTTCCTCTGAAGTAGACACGAAGGTATAAGAGCCTTCAGCACCCTCCAAGAGAACGCCACATCCAGCTGGAATCACGCCATCAAGCTCGGTGAGAGAGATGGAATTGCCTTCCACACCACTCACGATGTATGCAGTCACACCCTCTGGGATGATGTACGCGCTGTTGGAATAGTAGAAGGTGGAATAGCCAACTTGAGTAATAGTGACATCCACAGAAGGCATCTTTATGAGCATAAAGTCCTTCGTTTGGCTCTGTTCGGTGAAGTTCAACTCTTCTGTATCCTCAAGAGTCTCATAGCCAGAAGCTGTCACGGTAGTGGTGTATGTGAGCCTGTCCTGTACGACATTGATGGAGTAAGCACCTGTCTCGTCGGTTGTGGCGAAATACTCGATGTCATTTTCATCATTGCGGATGGTCACGGTGGCACCAGCCACAGGAGTTGTGCCATCTTCCTCGGTCACGATGCCAGTAAGCGTCTTTGGTTCAACCACAAGGTTGACATGAATGTTGGGCAATGCTTCCCAAGACCATGAAGCAGAGAAATCTGTTGTGTAACCAGTTGCTTCATCACGACTAGCTGGTGTATCTGTATAGTGACGATAATTCAGGTATCCGCTTGCATCTGGATTATAAATTATATTGCTCTTCTCCCAATACACATTCTTGTAATTAGAACTTGAAAGTTGGTTGAGCGAACGAATTACTATGCGCAATGACTTGCCTTCTTGATAGACAAGCGGATCGGTAAAGTCAAGCACCAGATAGTCTTCCAACTCACTACTTGATCCAACCTTATCCCATTGGTGCAACTCATTCACCATGTATGGAGTCATGCCGGTAACATCATACAAACCATTTGTTGAAGGACTTGCCTGCTCTGTGTCATCAGTCCATTGATAATATACACTCAGCAAAGTGGTATGCACATCAGCTGTCTTGTATGCCTTGAATACGATGCTGCCAATCTTGTCACCATCAACCAGTCCCAGTTGGTCTTCCAAGATGGAAGCAGTGTACAACGAGACAGACTCGCTGTTGTTATAGTTGAGGTTAAGCGGTGTGGAACCAGAAGTGCCATTTGCAGTCAGTGTCTTTTCTGCTTCAAGAGCCTCCTCTGCAATTGTCAGACTTACCTCTTCTGTCTGCATCACGGTTTCTCCACTCTTCAGCTCGATGTATGCGGGGAATGTGCCGAAGTTGTGCGGCTTGTATGTGAAAGTAATGGTTGCGGGAGTCTCGATGTTGCTGTAGCCATTGCGGCCGGTTCCCACAGCTGCGGTCTTGTCGTTGCCAGCAAGTTCGGTACCTTCAACAGTAGCCACGGCCTCGCCGTTGACATAAAGCGTTGCTGTTTCCACCTGGTCGGCATCTGCTGCAATGTTCTGCACCTGCACACTGGCGGTGTAATCAGCATTTTGCTTTCCCTTATTAGGCACATCAGAACTCATGATATACCAATCGTGAGCTGGTGTTTCTGCCAAAGTGAGTCCATAGATGTTGTCGAGCAATGCATTACTAATCAATTCGAATGCAAGATAATAGTCTCCTGCCTCGGGAATTGTAACTGTAAATGTAGCAGGTGTGCTTCCTATGCCAGAAGAATAAGTCTGGCGGTCCACCTGAGCCCAGTTCACACGGTCTTTAGAAATGTACACAACTATAGCGCAGCTGGAACTATAAGAAGAGTACCATGCATCGTATGTGAAAGCCTCGCCTGCTTCTGCAGTCAACAAAGGTGTGATGAACTTCGTTGTTGTGCCAGTACTTTGGAGATACCAGTTGGTGGCGCCTCCATCAGTTTTGGAAGTTATATAAACCTGGTCGGAGTGTATTGATCCTGCTGGGAACTGTCCATTAGAGCCATTGTCGAATGTAATCAAGTTCTTGCTTGGGTCGAGCACAGTGCCTGAAATACCCAAAGTATAGGTAGCCATTGCCTTGCCATAGTTTGTGTATTCTATTGTCAAGTTTCCAGCAAATATGCCAACTGTTGTTGCATCCAATGTTATGGCAATCTGCTTTTTCTCACCTCCCAGGACTGTGAACTCTCCCGTTGGAGCATCACTGCTGAAGCCCTCTGGCAACGTAAAGCTATTAATAACCAATGGGGCTGAACCCGAATTGTAGATTTCATAGTTTAGTGTCATTGATTCTGCAACCTTGCCAAAAGAGATAGGCTTGTTTGTAGCCGACGAACTGGAATAATAAGATGTGCCTGCAACGTCGAAGATGAATTTGGAGGCATATTCCAATATCTGGCAATAACGGTAAGACGATGAAGTGTTACCCGACACGTTTTCCCTAATATAGAAGTAGGTCCAACCTGTAGTAGCTGGAACAGTGAATTCCACATCGATGATTTTGCTCTCACCCACTGCAAGATCTACGGGAATGTCAAAAGTTGCATCCTCAAAATAAGTGGTTGCACTGCTTGAGTTGCCTTGTGCCAAAGTCAGCGTGTAATTCTCTGTAGTGCCTGCCACAAAGTCCACATCACCAGTGTTCTCTATTCTTGCCTTGAGAGCAACCACTGTATTGCCATCTGCTCCTTGGTTGAACACGGGATTGGTGCCCGTTGTCCCTGTCTGTTGGTTGGAATTCATCACACCGGTCACTTTCATGGTGGACTGAGCGATGATTTCAGCCGATGAAGCACTAAAGTCATCAATATACACCAAGCCTCCACGAATGCCTATGCGTTGTGGTGTATCAAGGGTGATTGTCAATGGATACCAATCCCACTCCTCTGAATTGGTTTTTTCAGCAAAATTGGTGGTGGCAAGCATTTCACCCCTTGTCGTACCACTCTCATCCATGGAATAAAACTCCAAGAAGGCCGTATCGTTATAGTAGTTGGCAAGTGGCTTCACATAGAGAGTCACCGTGCCAGAAACAAGCGGAGTGACCAGCAAGTCGTATGTGCCATAAGATTTTTGGTTGGTGTAAATCCTCATGGCGCCACTACCATCCACACCACTTTCCGCCATGAAAGAATAATTCACATAATTTTCCTCTCCCCACCTTTGGTAGGTACTTACAACATGCCCCCAATTCGAGGCGATGGCAAAATCGGGGTCTGTCGTTGTGATGTTCTCATTGAAATCCACCTCATACGGCGACACCGTCTCTGCTGCTGCCTTGCCCCATCCTGTGACAGCCAGCAGCATCAATAAGAATAGTCTTGTTTTTTTCATAAGCTAAAATATTATTAAAACATATAGAATTGTGCAAAAATACAAAAAAACCTCAATTTGTCAAACAAACTTGTCATTTTTAAGCATTCAAGTATCATTGAAACCACATGTGAAAGCCTTAATATGCTTTTTCAAGGATTCATTTCACCACGACTTTTTTGGTTGCAGAACCTTGGCGTACCAAATAAATGCCGGGGCGCATTCCATTGGATGCCACTCGCCTGCCATCCAAGGTGAACCATTCTGCATTCACATCATCGCCATTGTCGATTACAGTCTTGATGCCCGACAACTCCGAAAGTTTCACACTGCAACAATTGGTCACATCCATCTGCATCACGTTGTCTTCGGTCACTTCGTCAGCAGCCCTTGTGAGTATTCCCACAAGCGTCATGTTCTCAA
>CAMJLI010000054.1 GCA_946406585.1 uncultured Prevotellaceae bacterium
GACCTTTACTCTTCGGATAAAGAGTTTTTAGTGTCAAGGAATTACATCGGCACTCGATATGTAAGTGGAGGAGATACGATTATTGAGGAACCCGTTTTTGGTTTACCGCCGAATGTGATGAAAGAGATTCATTCCTACGGAAAAGACATTATCCCATATCTTATCAGTCATATTGATACCAAGCAAAATGGCATAGCAGGATTTATCAACCCATACGATTCCAATTTGAGAAATAAGATTCTCGGATGCCCATTGGGCGTCAACTATGCCTATATGATAGAGTTGATTATGGCAAAAGATACAATTGTTGACAATATTCATTATGCCGTAGGACATGATATATGGTACGAGAAAATGAAACCTTACCAAATCTATGGGCAATGTGTCATCATCAGGAAAAAGGATAAGGACAATCCACAAAAGTCGGAAATGACGGTTGATGATTTGAAAACGGTCAAAGCCATATACAACAATTGGTGGGAGAGCAACAAGAATGAAGACCTTGATTCTTTAAGGAAGAAATGGAGAGAAGACGGAAGTCCCTTGCGCAAATCTTCCTTTATGTGGATATGATAAGGGCGCGAGGCATAATATTATCAGAACAGATGAAAAGAAAGCTTCTGGTCTCATTGGTTGGCATCATTGTTCTGATACCAATCGGACTCTATTCCAGACAAGTCAGCTGGCTTCCGGATGAGGTTGGTGATGCACTTTGGGCAATGATGGTCTTTTGTTTTTGGCGTATCATACTGGTCAAGAAAGGCCTACCCTTTGTTGCACTAATTAGTCTGATTCATTCTTATCTCGTGGAGTTCTCCCAGCTGATTCGTTGGCCTTGGCTGATGTCTTTCCGGGGTACATTTATTGGTCATATGATGTTTGGCCAGGGCTTTCTTTGGATAGACCTTCTGGCCTACCTGATTGGCATTTCCCTCATTTATTGGGTGTTCCATGCCATTGAACAAAGATGGGGATAGATAGTGTATGGTATTTGCTATCCGTGTATAATCACACTTCAGGCTAGAAGCAGAAGAAGTTATCATGTTGGAGTTGGTGACCATCACCGATTGTTCTATTTCATATTTGGCGCCGAAGAAATCCTCAGTATTTCATGGATTTGCGCAGCAACCTCCTGAGCATATCCCATGTCGTATCCCACACGGAGGTAAATGACCGGTTCTGCGGGATTCTTCGTGTTGATGACCACGGCGTACTCGTCGACGACATAAGGTATTATCGCCAAGTTCTTCGGTGCGATGCCCGTAATGTCGTCCATGGGAATCTCTCTGCCTGCCACTACGAGGATGCCACGCTCGGGGTATGAAAGGACCACACCGGAAATCTCGTTCGCCTTCGCGGCATTGAGCACCACCACGCTGTCTGGTTTCCCATATTCCTGCTCCACTTCTTCCACGCTGTGGAAAAGCCTTCCTTTCATCTCTTGCAGCACGGGATTGTTCTCATTCCGGTCAACGAGATAATTCACGATGAGGATGATGATGGGCAATAACAGGAATGGCAGGAAGGCATGGCTGAAAAATACGGCCAACAAGACGAATGGAATGGAAAATAGAAGCATTTTTTTCTTCATGGAATCATTGTTTATTGAATAAGACCCGTGAATTAATCTTCATAGCCATTATTCGTATTGGAAGTCATAGTCAATATTGTTGCTGGTCTTTCCTGCCTTCTTCAATATCTGATACATGCGCTGCATGCCCTGTTGCTGCTGTTCGTCAGGCATTCCTTCCACTTTTCCGTCCTGGTTCACAATATGGGTCGCACCAAGGTCGTATCTTGCCAAGCCTTTCTTGTCAGTTAGGAAATGGCAGAATGTCAGCCCTGTTGGAAGATAACTGGAGATGACGCTGTTGAGTTTGGCTTCAAAGAGTAGATTGCCCTTTGAATAGAACAGTATGAGGTGCTGAGTTGGTATGGGAAAGGCCTTCGAGTCAATCCTTTCGGTATTCTTTACCTTGAATTCACCTGTTTCCGGATTCACGGCAATGATGTTGTCGAGAGTCAGGACATAGTCGCCGGGGGTGATGTCTGTCGGTTGCGCACCTTCCGGCATGACGATGGCATAAAGGTCGCTGGAAGTGTAATCATCCGCAAAGTCCTCGCTGCTGCCGCATGCTATTAACAGACATGCTGACAGCGTTGTCATCATGATGATTTTCAGTCGTGTCATTTTAGTTTCAATAACATGGTATTTATAGTTTGCTCCTATCCGATTTTATGGTCATACCCCAAGGACAATGGCGGGGTCAATGTTCAGCTTTCGGCTGATTTCTCTGGCCGTCTTGATTGAAGGTTCACCTTTGCCTGTGATTATCTCGCTGAGACGTGCCGTGCTGAGGCCCAGCATTTCAGCAAGTTTCTTTTGGTTCAGTCCCATCTCATACATGCGTAGCTTGATGGTCTCCACCAGTGTGGGAGCTGTAATAGGATAATGTTCCTCTTCATAGTCAGCCACAAGGTCGGAAATCAGGTCAAGCTCCAGCATGTTCTTGTCATCTGCAGGAGTATCATTGCCGACAACTGTCAGAAGCTCATTGATGCGATCACAAAGAGCCTTGTACTGTTGTTCTGTCTTTATCTGTGCCATAACTATATGTTTTTGATGTCCTTGATTTTTTCATATTCCTCATGAGTGCCAACGAAACGCATGTATACTTTCTGGTTGATAAACAGGACGACAGCCACTATCCGGTAGTTGTTGCCCTTGATATCGAACACGTATCGGTCGTTGCCCACATAGTCCACGGTGTTGAACGTCTGTTTGATGTCGGCAAAGTTCTTCCAGTTGGCTTTGGTTGTCCTCTTGTACCAGTCACGTAGAGCCACGTCTGCATCAGCATGTTTCGCTATGAAATCCCGTATCATGGAAAAGGATATAACTCTCATACCATCAATTTTCTCGCAAAGATAAATTGAAAATTCGGTTATACCAAATTTTTTTCGGTTTATTTTAATAGTTGTTGTCTTTGCAGAACCATGTATGGATTGGACACAGCTATAAAACTTGAGCTTGGCTTGTTTTCAGCATGATGTCAAGTCCATTGAGCAGCAAGGCTCCTGATTTCAAAAAAAAGGTGTAGATAGTAAGGCGATAGAAACACCTCAAAAAAGAAGAATTTCTGTTATATCGATAAACGTTTCTATTTGTTTACGAAACAAAGTTTGAAAAACTTGCGTGGTTGTCGCTACTTTTTGGTTCTCACAACATATCCGCTCTCGTCTATGATGTTGTTGTATTTACCTATAGAAAGGTTGTAAAACAGCTGATAGGCGGTGCTGGATTTGTCGATGTCTGACCGAACGCTGCCCATCACCTCCGTCACATAGGGATATGTGTCATTCTTGATGGTCTCTTTACAAGGCTTGATGCCATCCAACGAAAGTGCCTTCACCATACCAGACCTCACGATGGAGTCGTAATAGTAGAAGGGGGTGTAGCAGATGCCGTTTTTGTCCCGTTCCAGCGTGATGTATGGCGAAATCATGGTATATAGTATCAGTGTATCCCATTTAGGCATCGTCAAACCTGCCATGACCACGGTCTCCATCTTCTCCTGACTGCCCGAATTGGCATTGCGGATGTATGGGACGATGGGCGCGTCATTGCCGCCGACTTCCTTCCAGTTCGTGATTTCACCCATGTAGATTCTTTTCACCTGCTCGATGGAAAGATTGCTGACAGGGTTGTCGGCATTGACGATGAAGATGAACGCGTCTTTGGCCATGGGAGACGAAAGCAGTTCCACTCCTTTCTCCTCTGCATACGCCCTTTCGTCGCGGGATATGCCACGGGCTGTGATGATGATGTCATTGTGTCCGTCTATGCATCCTAGGAAAGACGAGTGCGTGTTCCAGTTCTGGAGTTTTTGGGAAAAAGTCTTGCGGTCTTCTTGAGACAGGCGGGAATAGTCGGGCAGGATACGCCATGTCATGGAGGAAGCAAGCTCCTCCATCCATTGGCAGTCGATGCCGAGCAGCCGGCACATCAACAATGTACGGAGAGGTTCTGTCGAGTCGGATCCGTCTATCACGGGTGCGTTGTCGATTGTCAGCGCTGTCGTGGCTGTCGGTTTTTCAAGACTCGTGATTTCTTCATCAGTATTCTCTTCCGTGTCATCATCGCTGCTGCACGAAACAAGCATTCCTGCCAGGAGGCACGTCATGAATAGTATTTTTTTCATCTTAATCATGTTAACATACGAAGCGCCTGAAATCTCTATTCTTCCTCTGTTACGACAAAGGATTCATCAAGAGTGCTCGAATAATTGAATTGGTGCGTGATGGTAGGTCCGTAGGCAAATTCACTTTTGATGATGAGAGTGTACGTCTTGTCTTCAAGAGGGCCTACTTCTGAATTGAGGTCATAATGGCATATGCAGTTTGTTGTTGGCGGTGCATCCTCATGGACAATGATCGTACTTTCTGAAACATCGACAGAGATGGTGAATTCAGCTTCACAAGGAAAAGTCGCATTTTCATGGAAGATGCTGAGCGTTCCTTTTTTGTTTCCTTTGAGGGATACACGTTCAATGATGTTGCTGTCAAACTGACTTTTCACTTTTTGGTATCCAGACTGTGTAATGTTGGATAAGGAAGCGAAATCCTTGCATCCACTCTCAGTATGGTTTCTCAGCCTGATTGTTTTAGAATTTCCATCTGAATCATCCGAGGAGCACGCCAGCATCGCACCGCTCAGTACGATGGCTGCCAAAACATTCAAACTCTTTTTCATAAACAGGTATTTTTGCATCTTTTTCCTTTCTTTATTTGCGATAAAACCTAAGGTAAAGGCTGTTGTCGCCCCAGTTTTCGTTCGGAACTTCATCCCATTCCATCCTGTCTTTCGAAAAACTCACTATGTCATATTCAAAGACCGTCTGGCCAAAATAAGATTCTGTGTTCGTGAGATTCAAGGTGATGTGGTTCCCGTTGATTTTGTACTTGAATGATTTTGTGGCATAAAGGCCAGTGCCCGTGCCATCAGGATTGAAGGTGAAAGGCCACATGTCGGCTGTGTCTGCATATTTGGGATTCTTACTCTGATGACTCGCCGACCATTCTCCAATCAATGATGATGGATTGACAGCATCACTGTCATCATCACTGCTGCATCCTGCCAGCAATAGCAGGAGTACGCCAATACTCAATAGTTTCCTAATCGACATTTCAGTTTGTGTTGTAGAGTTTGACTTATGTTATTATAATGCAGCAAGTGTCCAATCCTTGTATGGATGACTGTTAAAAAAGCGTAAGGATGACAGGATTGACAGAAAGCCCTGTCATGTCATTTTGAGATTATGGATTTCTCGGCTTCATAGAAGTCTTTGCCTATACTGAAAACTTTAAAGTCTTTTCCATAGAATGTGATTTCCAATGTATCTCCGTCTTTCGTTTTATTAACCAAGCGCATGGTCGTTGCAGGGCCTTTGATAGGTCCTCTTATCTTTTTTGAATCCCTCAGGTTGGCTATCACATCCACACCTTCTGGAACTTCTATATCTCTATTGATATAATAGAATTCATAATCGTCTATACTTATATGTTTTTTGAGGGTATTATCACATCCGGTAAGACAGGTAAGCAATAGTAAGGCGACAATCAATAAATGTTTTTTCATGACTTTCATTTATCTTTATGTTTTTTAGTTTTGGTTGTAAAAGTATGGTTTTTTAAGGGAAGTACCAAATGTTGGAGTGGGATTTAGGCAACTTTACTGATAGTATTGACAGGTATGGGTCAAATCATCTTTTCTGATAAAAGATGCCATACACCAGTGTCAGGTATTCTGGGATGAGTCCATCTTGGCTCCATTTGAGTTCAGCGCCCAGCAAGTCCTTTGCCGTCTTGCCCACGTCGAAGCCAAAGGCTTCCAGGGAGGGACGCACCTTGTCGGGATGGCGGCAGTTCTTGCCTTCTATCCGGGCGCATGGCTCGTTGTTGCAGTAGTTACAGGTGCCGACGAAGCCAAGGCCGAACCCGTCGAGTGCCTTCTCCTCCTCCAGCAGTTCCCTGTTCAGTTGGTTGGTCACCGGTTCCATCAGTTGGTTTGCCGCTTTCAGGGGCAGGTTCTTGTCCCGGGGTATGATTTTCACAGCGTAGATGCGGACTTTTTGGTAGTTGTTGACGATGGAGAGGGTGCCGTTTTCGAAAGGAGGGCAACCCCAGCGTCGGCCATAGTTGCCGCATTGCTGGCAGAGCTTGACGAAATCCCCCACCTTGCGGAAACCCTCAATATAGGCTTTCGCATCGATCTCGGCAGAGAATCTCTCTGTCGTGTAATCTATTATAGTATTCTTTTCCTTCCTCACTTACCTATTCGTCGAATACGGTTGTTATTGCATGGCATATCCTTCGTGTTGCCATTAGTCTCCGGCTTTTGATGAAATCCAACCATGTAGCAACATCCACAAGTTATTTTTCGCTTTCTCGGAAACGGTTTTCATTGGGAAGTCCATTTTTAAGCCTATAGACACACAGCTGCGGTTGTTCCGCTCGTCTATACCATATGTTTGTCCAGCCACGGATCCATCAGTGAAACGCAGCGAGGCCTTGTTGCTGCCCCACAATCCGAAACGAAGGCTGTACGCCACACAGAAAGAAACACTGCTGAAAAGATGGATATCCACACCAACCTGTGGTGATAGCGACAGCGCAGGGCATGAAACGTCGTATGTCATCATGGCTTGACAGCCAGGAAAACCTTGCTCTGCCACGATATGGCACTCACCTTTCTGATGTCCAAGGTTCAGCACGTTTGTGTGAAGCAAAGCTCCGATGTGAGGCTGACATATCCATTTGCGAGGAAAGAAATAATATTTCGCTCCTGCATGAAGGCCGAGCATGTTCACTTTCTTCAATCCTATTCCGTCGGAATAATCTGTATATAGTCCTTGTTGTTCAAAGGTCGCGCCACCCGTCAGTGCCAAGTGGTATGAAAGCCAATAGTCGGCAGAAATGAAGAAATCATTTCCTTGGTCTTCATTCACATAGTTGGTGCCGTCGTCATAACGGTTTTCCAGCATTTGAAGACCTCCTATGCCGGCCTCTATTGACCAAACGTTCTCTTTTTGTCCAAAGGAGTAGAGCGAAATCAAAAGCGCGAATCCTAATAATATCGCCTTTCTCATATCAGTTCATCTTTGTCATGCGGTAGCCCATCCTTTTCAGCTGCATGGTGGCTCCAGCCAGATAGAGCTGGTGCAGGCAGGCGACATAGGCATGGAAGGCCTCCTTGGTGCCAGGTTCGATGTGCTGGTGGCGCAGTGCGTTGTACACGCGAGAGGCGCATTCGCCTACCACTTTCTCCAGCACGGTATAGTCGACGCCGCTCAGCAGCAGCACGTTCTCTCGGATATACTCGTCCATGTTGTCATACCCTCGCTTGTCACGCAGGTAGGCATAGAGATTCTCTATTTTCGAGTAGATCTCCCACTCCGCATCCCAGAATTTCGCGACGGCCATGCCAATGTACATCAT
Organism: uncultured Prevotellaceae bacterium; assembly: GCA_946406585.1. The sequence goes on from CAMJLI010000054.1 coordinate 7,498, forward strand.
CCAGCCAAGGCTGGCGGAGGGGAAGTCGTTGAATTCCCTGATGCCGTCAGGGATGTAGGCTTGGGCTATCTCCTCCCATTTCTCCTCCACATCCGGACATTGTGGCAGCCGTTCATCAACCTCCTTCATGCTGAGCAGGAATTGGTGAAGGTCTTTCTGCAGTTGTTCTTCGAATTGTTTCATGATCTTATCAATCGCTCACAGTCCCATGAATTTGGATGCGTTGTTGTAGAAAATGTTTTCAAGCCCCTCGTCATCCACACCGCAAGCCATGATCTTCTGTATCTCGACTGTCGGGTGGTGGAACGGAGAGTCGATGCCGAACATGACCCTCTCGTGTCCTACGGTGTCATAGGCGTTCTTTATCTGACAGCTCATCGAAGTTCCGGAAGTCTCCAACCAGATGTTGTCGTAGCGTTTGGCCATTGTGATGGCGGCATCCACATAAACCCCATGGGCATGACCCATGTGTATCATCACGATGGGGAGGTGAGGGTGTCGTTCCGCCAACAGTCCTATCTGCCAGGGAAGGGAGAAGGGTGGATGGCCGGAATGTACGAACAGCGGTTTCCCGTATTTCTCGCAAAGTTCCGCCACGGGGTCGACACAGGGAGCGTCGGCGGTATAACCGTCGAACAGCGACTGCAGCTTTGCTCCTGCAAAATGCTCGTCGCGCAGGTAATGCTCCAGCAGGTCGTATGTCGGCTGTCCTTGGGCGCAGTTGACCCACATCAGCGGGATGATGAGGTCTGGATGCTGCTTGTATGCCACCGCTGTATCCTCGTTGGAATATGCGCTCGAAGAGCAAAGGATGGTCTTCTGTATATTGTATTCTGCCATCTGTTCAAGCAGCCGTTCCACGTTGAAGTCGATGTTGAACGGGCTGCCAAACGCCCCGATATGGGTATGTGCGTCTATTTTCCTGAATCTGTTGAAATCACTCATTATTTGAACTGGTATTTTGTCTTTATAGTGCAATTGTAGTGCAAAAGTACAACGAATTTTGGTAAAACAGGCAGAAAAAGGGAACGATAGTGATGTCAGTTGATGATGGATCCTTCCCGTGGCTCTTCTGTTGAATCGAAGTCGGAAGCGTGTTCCCTGGAGTCGCTGATTTCGATGAATTGGCACAGGGTCTCGTCATAGGCCCAATGGTCTTTCTTGAACCACCTGTTCATGAGACGCGTGAATTTCCTCACAGCCTTTTCCCATTCCTCAGTAGGTATCATGGGTTTCAACAACTTCAGTTCCCTTTCAAATGAGCATTTGCGGGTGTCGTGAATGGCGTTGTAGAGGTAGTCCTTGTGCTCCCGGTAATACCATTGGCCATTTTCGGCATGGTCGTACACGTAGCGCCATTTCTTCTCCTCTTCCTTGCGGTCTTCGAGTTCCCACATAGTGGATATGTTCCAGCAGATCTTCTCACACGCCCATGTCATCAGTTTCTCCTTGCTGACGAACCGTTCAGCCACATGGTCAGCCTCACGCTCGCCAACGCACCAGACTTCCAGAGGGTCGTCTTTCACATAGTAATAACGCATGCTTTTGAAGGCTCGTTCCACGATGTCTTGTGGAATCTCATCCGGCAGTCTGCTCAGGATCCATTTCTTGCCGTACCAGTCGCTCATATCAAAAGACATTTAGATTCCTTCCAGGAATTGATTGCGGGATTGTTTGCCCAACAGGATTTTCCTGCCGTTTACAATGTATAGCCCGGGCTGGGTGGGGGTGAACTTCTGGCATTGTCCGGTCAGGTTGAACGTTGATTGGTGCGTGGGCGGCGTGGTGATGGGAGCCATGCCTGTCGGCCTGATGTCTGCGTCAAATTCTATGGACTGTTGTGGCAGGATGCAGTCGCTGGTGATTTGTATGTCGCTGCCGTCGCCATTAGGCACTGTCGGTATCTCTATCCAGCATTCATCACCGGGGAGAAGACCTCGCAATGTGGAAGAGGAACGGATGTCGCCGATTGCGAACCAGGCATCCCTGTAGAGTGGCGCTATGCCTTCGTTGGCTACCAACAAGCGAGTGGTGGTGCCATCTGTCTGACATTGCTTGACCACGAAGTGGTAGCCGGTGGCCATGGAACCCTCACGGAACCTCTCCGGTGTGGCAACGCCCCCACGAGGCGCGTCGTTGGCAATCATGAAGGTGATGTGATATTTGGCGGCTTGTTCTGCCCAGGTGTGGCCATAGAGACCATCGGGACTAAGGAAATTCTTCTGGTCGTTGGACGAATAGTAGCTGATCTCACCGCCGCAGACACCTGTCTGCCAGCGTGTGCCTCGGCCGATGGCGTTCCAGCATTCCTCGTTGTATCCGTCACTTGTACCGATCTCGTGGTCTTTGTGCATGAACGAGTCATCGAACAGGCCGAAGTGCAAAGCCATCAGCTCGTCATCATCGACCACGGGGGAGTACTCGTCATCGGCGGCATCTATGGAAACTGCCCATGGGATGTCGGTTATGACGGCGTTCATGTGCTCGAAGAACTGTTTTTGGAAGTCTTTTGAGGGGAAGTTCTTGCCCAGTTCCAACTTCGTACCGTAGATGTGATACTCGGACCAGTGGCCGAAACCCACCTCCAGAAAGGCCAGGCGGGCATCGTGGCCGTAACGTAAGGCGAAATCGGTGTAGAACTGCAAGGTGAAACGCTGCAATTCCGCATTGCTCCAGTCGGCATAGTAGGTGGGGCCGTCGCCACCGGGGTTCTTGGAATAAGTCTCCTTGTAGTCTGTCCTTTGCTTGATGTAGTCGGGAACGGCGGTTGTTCCTTTCTTGCCGTCAACATCCGTGCCCGACGGGTATTCGTAGCGGAAACGGGCTATCAGTTGGTGTCCACGGCTGGCCACATCGTCCAGCAGGTTGTCAAACCATTCCCAGTCATACACGATGGTGCCGTCATCCTCGCAGCCGATCACCACCTTGCAGGGAAGGCAATATGAGAACTCCAGTTGTATGGTCTCACCATATGTGGCATGTTGGTCACGGGCTTCGTCAGGCCAGAGCACCAGTCCTGTCATCGGCTGCGGATGAGTGATTTGCCGCTCAAGTGCCACCGATTGCCACAACTGTCCAAGACAGACCGTAACCCCTGTCATGATCATCGTTACCAATACCAACAGTTTTTTCTTCATACTGGTCATGATGTTCTTCAGATTGAAATTATTTCCCTTATTCTTTCAAGAGGCTACAAAGGTACTGATATTTGAGGACATTTTTGTCATGCGAAGGTTCGCAAAACAAAAAAATCCCGAAACACGGTTGCCATGCCCTGGGATTTTTGTTGGTTGGAGAGTTTCACTCCATGATTCCTCCTGCCAGACGTTTGAGTTCTTGGTAGGGAAGAACACCGATCTGTCTCTCGATGTCTCCATCCTTGGTGATCAAGAAGAATGTGGGGATTGTCTGGATGCAGGCAGCACCATCACGAAGACGCTCCTCCGATTCATGCCAGACGGAATGATGGAGGAGCGGATATTGAAGTACGGTGTCAGGCTGTTGTCGATTTGTCCTTTAATTACTACCACGGGGAGCAGGCTGGTACGCAAGTCTTGGCTGTAAGAGTGCGCTCAGGTGCTGTTCATTGCAGCTGTTCGATGTCAAATTCCTCACAGAACCTGGCATCCATGCCCTCATAATCGAAATGGTAGTCTATCTCTTCCAGGGGAAGGCCTTTGAACAGTTTGTAAA
>CAMJLI010000055.1 GCA_946406585.1 uncultured Prevotellaceae bacterium
TCGAATTCTGGAACATGAAGGGAGGCTCTTACCGAGCCTCCGACTTGCTCACAGGTGAAAGCCTGCAAATGACCATAGGACCTGACATGCCTGTCAGCGTTTCTGTTCCTGCTTGGGGAGGACGAGCTTACAAGTTCATTCTGTAAGATTCTTGGCCCTGCCAATCAGCTTGAGAAATTCTGCACGATAGCCATGCGGGTCGAAGGAGAGGCTCTTCTTCACCAAGTCTTCTGCCATGCTGAAAGTGGCGTCTCCTTTGTAGGCTGATGTCCGCAACAACATGCCGAACGCTGCTATTCCGGAGGCCAGACTCATGTTGGCAGATGCCTCTTCTTGTTCGTCTTCCACATTTGCGAATGCTTTTAGGAGTATGCTGTTGTTGCCGAGAGTCTTCTTGTAGCGGAAGTTGAATGTTGCGAAGGCATGGCTCTTTGACGGCTCCAAGTCCATGCTTTTTGTGTATTTCTCAGTGGGGACAATCTCATACAATGCCGTGATGGTTTGTCCGGCTCCTATTTCTCCTGCATCTTTCTTGTCGTCGTTGAAGTCTTCCATGTTCATCACCCTGTTCTCATATCCAATAAGACGATAAGAACTCACAAGTGATGGGTCGAAAGTCACCTGGCATTTTGCATCGTTGGCGACGCTGACAAACCTGTCGCGTTCGTGGACGAAAACTTTCATCAACTCGTTTTCATTGTCGATGTAGTTGTAGGTGCCGTTGCCGGCATTGCTCACTTTCTCCATCATTGCGTCGTTTAGGTTGCCCATGCCAAATCCAAGGCATGTCATGTAGATGCCTTTACGGGCGTATTGCTCCACCATTGCCACAATGGAGTCGGTGTCGGTGACGCCAACGTTGAAATCGCCATCTGTGCCCATGATGACGCGGTTGTTGCATGATGGGGAATAGTTGGCCAATGCCTCTTCGTATGCCATCTTGAGAGCTGCACCGCCGGCAGTGCTGCCTTCCGCTTGCAATTCGTCTATTGCTTTCTTTATCTTGTTTGCCTCCTTCACAGGGGTGGATTCCAGCAATTTCCTCACCTCGCCCGAGTAGGTGATGATGGAGATGCGGTCTTCTGGCGCGAGTTGGAAGAGCAACTCATTCAAGCCCGACTTCAGTAGTGGCAACTTGTCTTCGGAATACATGGAACCAGAGACATCCACCAAGAAGACGAAGTTTGCGCGAGGCTTTTCTTCGGCTTTCAAATCCATTCCCTTGATGCCCAAGCGCAGGAGCCGATGGGATGTGTTCCATGGGCAGGCTCCCACTTCGGTGTTTATGGCTACAGCCTCATTGTCTGTTGGATTGGGGTAGTCGAAGGTGAAATAGTTGAGAAACTCCTCTATTCGCACACTGGATTTCTCTATGGTGTAGCCTTTGTCAATGCTCTTGCGCATGATGCCGTAGGATGCGCCATCGGCATCCACCGAGAATGTGGATATGGGATTGTCCGCAACTTTGACAAATGGGTTGTCGGTGAACTCGTCAAATTTGTTGCCTGAGATGTGTGTAGGAACATAGTCGGTGAAGAACGCGTTTTCGTAAACACTTGGTTCGTAGCTGTTCATGGAGGTGCTGCATCCTATCACAAGAATGGACGATGCAGAAATCAATAATCTCGAAATAAGTCTCTTCATGTCATTATTTTTTATGTTGTTGCATGCAGGTAGGTGAATGCTTCTTGTTGTGATGTACATTCGTTTTTGAAAACTACATAAAAAACAATGCTATTTCGAAATCATTGCATATGTTTGTAGAAAACTTTTTAAGATAATTGCTGTTTTAACATATGTCAACCATTGAGGATCATGTTTACAATGCCCATGACATCCTTGACGTCTATCATGCTGTTGCCGTCAATGTCAGCATTCTCAATGAAGAAGACAGGGGAGGGATAACCCAAGATGAAGTTTACCACAAGCATGACATCATTGACATCCACCTCTCGGTCATGGTTTACGTCGCCCATTGCAAATGCTTCGGTAATGGTTACGGTAAATTCCATCTCTTCAGGGTGAATGCTCACTCCATTCACAGTGCTAAGTGCGATATTGGTGATGCTGCATGAATGGATGCCTTCGTCTATAATGCTGTCTGCTTGGATGGTTGTGGTGAAGAGTGGTCCTTCTGTGCCCGTGATTGTGGCGTTGGACAAGGAGAAGCCGATGAGCCGGTAGATGTTGCCCCCCAATTTTGTCACCGTCACAGTCATGTCATTGTTGCTGTAACGTTCTGATGGCTGTGCGTGGTATTGGTCGTCATTGCATTCAATCGACAATCCTTCTGCGAGGTGAATGTCCATTTGGTATCCGTTGTAAATCTTTGTGGTGTCGTTGTTTAGAAGCACTGTAAGCGAAGCTGTGGCACCTGGTTCCATGGAAATGGATTCTGCAAATATTACCGTGTCGGTGACAGGTATGTGGAAATAGCCTGATTTCCATTTGAAATAATCGCCCGAAGTGTCTGTGTCTATGTTGAAGTCTTGGGGGATTACCATCATGCATGGTGACTCTTTGCTCCCCACGCCAGTGCAAGCCGTGTTGCTGATGGATTCCATGGATGGAGAAAGAGTTAGAGTGTCAAGTCCTGTACAGTTGTAGAGCATGTATCGGCTGTCTGCTGTGCTGCTGAATGTGAAGGAGGTGAAGTCAAGGTCATGGAGGCTGCTGCATCCTTGGAACATTCGGAAGAAACTGCTGTTGTTGGTTGTGTCGAAATGGCTCAGGTCTATTCTTTCCAATGCCGTGCAGTATTGGAACATGTTGTTCATCTGCGTGGTGTTGCGGGTGTCGAGAAATTCCAATTCAATGCTTTTTAGGCTTTGGCAGTTGTAGAACATATAACTCATGGTGGTTACCTCGGATGTGTTGAGGTTTTCCATTCCTTCTATGTTGCTTAGCTTGGTCATTCCTTCAAACCAGCTTCGTGTGGAGGTTGGGCGTGCTTCGGAGAATGACGGCATGAATACCACTTCTGTTATGTTTGCCTTTTCATTGTTCCATTCTGGAGAGCTCTCCGGATTGTTCAAGGAGTATGTGTTGCCCTCCTTTTCTTCTCTCTTGTCATCGAATGTGAAGGTCAGTGTCTGCCCGTCGGAAGACAGTATGGCATATGCTTCTATGCTGTCGCTTGTATCATCGTCGGTCTGCGACCACGATGACTGTGAAGATAGCAAGGCGAGTGTTAAAAGCAATAATAATTTCATGTTTTCATTTTTACTTTTGCAAAAGTAAATAAAATTCGGGAATTATAAGACTGTGGGGAAAAGTTTTTCATTCTTTAGAGCGAAAACAGTGCAAGCCGAGCAAAGCACGTCAAAATATTGATAACGTCATAATCCATTATGCACCCAACTTGCAAAAAAAATGCAGGAAATAGTCATTATTCATTTTTTTTTGCTATTTTTGTGGCATGTATGATGACAATATAACATTCAACGAACACAACAAAGACGAGTTCCCCCCCGCACACACGGCGGAACACTTGCTCAACCAGACAATGATAAGGATGTTTGGCTGTAAAAGGTCGGACAATGCCCACGTGGAAAGGAAGAAGAGCAAGATAACTTATGTGCTGGAGAGAAAGCCGGACAGGAAGCAAGAGCGGGAGATAGAACGACGGATGAACGAACTCATAGAGGCTGATTTGCCTGTCAGTTTTGAATATGTCAGCAAAGACGAGCTCCCAGAGGAGGTGGATGCTTCACGCCTGCCAGATGATGCTTCAGAGACAATCCGACTTGTCAGAATAGGCGATTATGATGTCTGCCCGTGTATAGGCAAGCATGTGAGGTCCACAGCCCAGGTGGGGCGTTTTGAGATGTTGGGCACTAATTGGGACGAGCATTTGCATACTTTTAGGATAAGGTTCAAGGTGATTCCATAAGAAGTTACACTACTACATTTGGGGGATGAGAAAATTGTTGTTGTTATCGGCCTTGATTTCTTGGATCACGGCAATCCATGCAAAACCAAGAACGACGCAGGAATTGGTGCAAAAAGCACAGCAAGTGTTGTGCAAGGATGGCTATGGAAGGGGGATGAGGGCAAAGGCCTCAATGCGGATTCTCCAGCAAAGGAATGGGGTGGTGGTATTGGGCAATTCTTCTGATGGCTTTGTCGTGATGACCATGGATGATGCTTTTCCTGCTGTAATGGGATATTCCCAAACTGCCTTCGACTATCAGACAGCCAATCCAAATTTCAGATGGTGGCTTGATGCCGTGGAGGAAATGGCAAAGACTGTTCCCGAAAGGGCCATAAGCAGGATAAAGCCCGACAAGGACAAATATCCAGAAGAAGTGGCGCCTTTCATCAAGACAAAATGGGGACAATCGGCACCATTCAACAGCCTTTGTCCAAAAGGATGCCCGACGGGCTGCGTGGCAACAGCTGCCGCACAGGTGATAAGATACAATCAATGGCCAATAGAAGGCAAAGGCACAACATTCACTTATTATCCTTTTGGAGATTTCCAAGCCACTTGCCTGGAGGCTGATATTGATGGTGTGCATTATGACTATGCAAAAATGCTCGACAAATATGATGCAAACACAATGGCCACAAGTGCTCAGAAGAAAGCAGTCTCTCAATTGATGTATCATGTCGGCTTGTCGATGAAAGCCATGTATGATAGTGACGGAACAGGTTCATATAATGAGACTTTGTGTCATGGACTGCGTGGCAATTTCTGCTATTCTTATGCTGTCACCATAAATAGTGATGATTACAGTGCCGAGGAATGGATGGACATCATTTTCGAACAATTGAGCAAGAAAGTGCCATTGGTGTATGGCGGCTCTAACATGGATTATTCTGGTCACGAGTTTGTGTTGCATGGTTATGACAGTGACGGCATGGTGTTTATAAACTGGGGATGGAATGGGGGAGAGGATGGATATTTCGACCTCTCGTCGCTCCTGATTTATTGGGGTTTGTACAATTTCAATTTTTTCCAGGACATGGTGTTGAGATGTTCTCCAGAGTGGATAGGGGCAGATACCCTATTTGTGGAAGTGGACACTCCCGGGACTTTGCATGAACTACTCACGCCCCAACAGCAGGATTCCACTATTTGCCTGAGCCTGAAAGGTGTCATCAACAGTACAGACATAAAGACTCTTAGGAAAATGGCGGGATGCACCACCACGGGAAAGGGAACAAAAGGATGCCTGTCCATGCTCGATCTCAGTGATGTGCGCATCGTGGCTGGTGGTGAGCCTTATCTGTTGGAAAATGGAAAGGAACTGACCACTGCGGATGATGAAATGCCGTACAAAGCTTTTGAAAAGTGCTCTTTCCTTATCGATGTTGCTCTGCCAACTTCTCTCATGCGCTATTCTGACGGAGTGTTCGCTGGATGCAACAACCTCGACAGGGTAAGGCTCACTTCAAGCGAACAGAGTGAGTTCGTGGTGGATGGAAGCTTCGTGATGAACAAGGAGAGGGATGAACTCATCGAGTGCCTGCCCGGATATGATGATGTGCATTATGTCATACCTGCTGGCATCAGGATTGTTCATGACTATTCGTTTGGTTGCAGATACCTTTATGAAAGGATTTCTTTGCCTGCTTCAGTGGAAAGGGTGGGGAAATATGCCTTCAACAGATGCTTCGACCTTGTTCGTACTTATGTTTATGCGGAAAAGCCTCCTTTGATTGATGATACTGCCATCGATGAACTCGACTTGTCGCTTAGGTCGCTCTATGTTCCCAAAGGTACAAAGGAACTGTACCGGAAGGCTGATGGATGGAAAAAGTATGCCGGCAGAATAGAGGAATTTGATGTTGTGGACGGCATGGGCGAAAGGATGGAAAAAAGGGATATGGAAGGAAGCAACCATGTTTACGACATCATGGGAAGAAGGGTTGTAGATGCCCATATGCTTCCATCAGGAGTATACGTGGTAAACGGACAAAAAGTGGTGATAAGGTGATAGCCACTTCTGACCTTGAAGAACTCAAAGAAAGGGAAGTCCTGCACAGGGCTTCCCTTTTTCTCATTTCGTCTCGATTTCCTCTTTCATGTCTATGAATTGCCTTTTTGCATCATAAAACTCATATTGCAAAAAAGCTAATTTCTGGGAGGAAATTACATGCACGCCTAATCCATATTTGAACTGCCATTTGCGCTTGAGGGATATTATTCCCTGGTTGATGTAGGCAGCGACGTAAGGATGTACATGCAAGTAGAAGGTCTTGACACCGATCTTGTTGACAAGGTGGTCAATCTTGCTCTCTAACTGGTCTGTAAAGACAATGCTCGACCTGATTTTGCCTTTGCCAAAGCAGGTGGGGCATGTCTCTTCGACAGTTACATCCATCGCTGGTCTCACACGCTGTCGTGTGATTTGCATGAGGCCAAATTTGCTCAGAGGCAGGATGTTGTGCCGGGCGCGGTCTTTCTGCATGTTCTTGCACATGCGTTCGTAAAGCATCTGACGGTCTTCTGCAAGTTTCATGTCGATGAAATCGACGATGATGATTCCGCCCATGTCGCGCAACCTCAGCTGTCGTGCAAGTTCATCGGCTGCACCAAGATTGACATCCAGGGCATTGGCTTCTTGACCATTAGAAGAACGGGTGCGGTTGCCGCTGTTGACGTCCACCACGTGCATTGCCTCAGTATGCTCTATTATAAGATATGCTCCATGCTTGTAGTTCACTGTGTTGCCAAAACTCGACTTTATCTGCTTCGTGACATTGAAGTTGTCGAATATGGGCACCTTGCCTTCATAGAGCTTTACTATGCCCGCCTTTTCAGGGGCTATTAGAGTGACATAGTCTTTCACTTCTTTGCAAACTTCCTCGTCGTTTACGAATATGTTCTCATACGAGGGGTTGAAAAGATCGCGTAATAGGGCAACGGCTCGACCAGTCTCCTCAAAGACCAATTGTGGCCGGTTTTGGGTCTTTTGCACTTTGCTGATGGCATCATCCCATCGTTTCAGTAAAATCTTGAGCTCGTTGTCGAGTTCCGCCACCCTCTTGCCCTCAGCCACAGTACGTACAATGACTCCGAAATTCTTCGGCTTTATGCTTTGTATTACTTGCTTGAGCCGGGCACGCTCCTCGCTGCTCTTGATTTTAGTGGATACGGAAACTTTATCGTTGAATGGCATGAGAACCAAGTATCGTCCTGCAAAACTCAATTCTCCTGTAAGTCGTGGCCCCTTGGTTGATATGGGTTCCTTTACTATTTGCACCAACACTTCCTGGCCTACAGTCAGTGTCGTCGCTATGCTGCCGTCTTTTGATAGTTCTGGCAGTCGAAATGCTTTTGAAATTGGATAAAGTTTCTTTCTGTCGCTCTGTACCTGCTTGAGGTATTTGGCGTAAGAGTTGAATTGGCTTCCCAGGTCAAGATAATGAAGAAAGGCGTCGCGTTCAAATCCTACGTCTACGAAACAGGCGTTCAAGCCTGGCATTAGTTTCTTAACCTTTGCTATGTAGACGTTGCCTACTGAAAATGATGCCGAGCGGGTTTCGTTTTGATACTCTACAAGTTTCTTGTCTTCTAGAAGAGCTATCGATATTTCCTTTGCACGGACATCAATCACTACTTCGCTGGTCATTCTACATGATCTTGTTTTACCCAAAACGGCATGTCAACAAATTCACAAGGAATTTCTTGACACGCCATCCAGCCGAATAGACTGTGGAGTGTAGGTTTTGGCCTACTTGCTCTTATGCCTGTTCTTTCTCAGTCTCTTCTTACGCTTGTGGGTGGCCATTTTGTGGCCCTTTTTCTTTTTTCCGTTTGGCATAACTGATTAATTGATTGGATTGATATTTTGTTTTAATGCGTATTGTTGAGAAATTGATAACGGAATGCCGTTTTTCAATCTTCAAAATCTTCGGCAACGTCTTCACCCTTCATCTTGCTTACGAAGCTCTTGGCAGGCTTGAAGCTGGGGAAATCGTGGGCAGCAATCACCAAGGTGGTGTTCTTGGAAATGTTGCGGGCTGTCTTTTCTGCTCTGTGCTTCACAATGAAGCTACCGAAGCCTCTCAGGTAAACATTTTCCTTTTCCAGAAGGCTGTCCTTTATTACCTCCATGAATGATTCAACAGTTGTTGCTATGTCCTTCTTTGCGAGACCTGTCGATGCCGAAATCTTGTTTATTATGTCTGCTTTAGTCATTATTATATAGATTTTGTTGTTGTGAATTTTTACTACGTTGCATTTTGGGTTTGCAAATATACGTGTTTTTGCTGTGATTTGAAAATTTATCTTGGGAATTTTTTCTTTTTTAATCCTAAAAAAGGTGGTTTTCACTAATTTGCTCCATTTTAATGCTTTATATTGTTTGAAAAGTTATCCTGTTTGATGTGTCTTTACATTTTGGCTTGTGATTTTTATATTACAAAAGGTATGTCAAAAAAAGCGGCGAACCAAGAGATTCGCCGCTTCTTAGATTATCCTAAACTCCACCAGTGCTTGCGCTTTGGTGCTGAGTGGTCGTTAAGACTTGTTTTTCGTGCTTCTGATATCATGTCTTCAAACGACTTGCCTTCTTTGATCATGCTGTACATGGTCCCCCAGTCGGGAAGGCCACCCACATTGCGGTCGTCTATCCATACTTCTGCCTTTATTTTGCGCGAGAAGTGGTTGTTATACTCCTTGCGTTCTTCAGGATAGTCTTTGTTGACGGCATAGAATTCAACACCACGTTGCCTGCACCATTCCACAGCCTCGTCGAGCAATTCGTTCTCACGAACTGTCCACAAGATTACTTGGTGTCTGTCGGCTATGAGCATCTTTAGCGTGTCGATGGCGAAAGGTATCTCCGCGCCTATCTCTGGATAGCGATGCTCCACAATGGTGCCGTCGAAATCTACTGCAATGACCATGAGATGGTGTTATAGTTTGATGGATGTATCGTTCTTGTTGCTGTAGTGGCTGTTGCTGTAGTTGCCGTACGAGCCATAGGTGCCGTAGCCGCCGTAGCCGCCGTAGCCGCCGTAGTTGCCATACTTGCCATAACTTGTGTAACGGCTGTATTTGCCATATTTTCCATAGCCATAATAGTAGCCGTACTTCTTCTTCGACATGTCGATACCATTGATGACAATGGCCATGTTGGGCAACTTCTTCTCGTTGTGTAGTGTGTTCACCAAGTCGAAGCTCGACTTCGGAGTGTAGTCGGCACGACACATGTAGATGGTGGCATCGATTACGCGACCTACCTGGAGGGTATCTGTAACAAGACCCACAGGAGCGGTATCGATGAGCACGTAGTCGTAGTTGGCTTTCAGTATGTCTATGACAGTCTCAAGCGACTGGCGGGAAATAAGTTCTGATGGGTTTGGTGGAACGGGGCCTGCAAGCAGCAAGTCGAGGTTGCCATTAACACCAGAAGGAATGATCTGGCTTCTTACATCCACGTCTGATGGATTCTCCATTGCGAGCAATGGGGTGATGCCATGCTTGTGGTCGTCTATTTCGAAAAGTTCTGCCAGACGAGGCTTACGGATGTCAAGACCCACCAATATCACTTTCTTGCCCAGCAAGGCGAAACTCACTGCCAGGTTGGCACAGTTGAATGTCTTGCCCTCGCCGGAGGTTGTGGAAGTGAACATGATGACTTTCTGGCCTTCACGCAGCATGAATTGTACATTTGTACGCATGGCGCGGAAGATTTCTTCCATCTGGTTGTTCTTGTTTTCGTGTACCACGATGTCGGCCTTCGTCTTTGCCGTCTCGCTTGCAACAGCAACGTCGGCAATGATTGGCAGCGGTGTGAGACGAGCCACATCATCGTGACCTTCTATCTTGTATCTGAACAGTTTCAGGAGGAAGAGCACCAAGCCTGGAATGATAAGGCCTGCAACCAGGGCAATAGGAATGACCACTGTTGGCACAGGAGTGATCTGGCCATTGCTTTCCGGAGCCTCGATCAGTTTGCCTTTGTCGGCAGTGGAAGCCAATGAGATGGAGTTCTCTTCACGTTTCTGAAGCAGCATCAGGTAGAGGCCAGACCTAACTTCTTGCTGGCGGCCTATCTGTGTCAGCATGCGCTCTTGCTCTGGGGTGGAGGAGATTTGATTGGTGAATTTGCTAAATTGCTGCTGTATGCTGTTGCGCTGGATCTCCATGTTCTTGCGACTCTGGGCCATTGCCCTTTTGATGCTGGCACTCAAGTCGTCAAGTTGTGCTGTCAGCGGCAGCACTGAAGGGCTCTCCTCAGATGCTGAGCGGAGCAGTCTGTTACGCTGCATCACTACCTCGTTGTATTTGCTGATGAGGCTTGATGCAGTACCATCAGATAGTCCAACGTTTGATGGCAGAGTCTGATATTGGTTTTCGCTTCTGTCCATGTAGTCGGATATGCTGTTGAGCAGAGCCATCTGGGTATTGGCTTCGGCCAGTTTGCGGTCATATTCGTTTGAACCAGTCATGGCAGATGTAGCGTTCATGCGGAGTTCTGTCATGTGTTGGCTCTTCTTGTAAGCCTCGAGCTGGCCTTCGGTCTCACCAAGTTCAGCATTGATTTTCTCAAGACGTCCGTTGATGAATTCTTCAGTGCGGTATGCCACTTCGTTCTTGTCTTCATTAGCCTGACGGTTGTAGCAGATGGCAAGTTGGTTCAAGTAGTCTATCGAACGTCTTGGAATCTCATCGATGATGGTCATCTTCACGATGGTCGTGTTCTTTGAAGTTGGTGAGATGCTGAAATAGCGCTTGAACTTCTTGGAGGCAATGAGTGGGGTATTGATGGTGACAAACATCGTGCTGCCTTCTCCAAGTGTGGAATTGCCATTGGAAGTGAATGTCAGATTTCCTGCACGAGTCTTGATGGTTTGAGGTAGTGATGTGAATGTCTTCTCAATGCTGTATGGGCCTTTTGAGTAGCCTTCTTCGTTGGTTACGAAATATGTTCCAGACACCTTGATGTTGCCTTTCTCTTTGGTCAATGTCAGGTTTATTGGAACCCTGATGTTTTCCAAATGTGCGGCATCAATGTCTACTGTTATTGGTTGTGTCTTGTATAGCAAAATGTTCTTCACACGTCCCTTCATCTCATAACTCACATAGAGCTTGAGGTCTCTTACCACGTCGGCCGCGAGTGTGAAGGATGACAATATTTCCATTTCATTGTCGATACCCTCGGTGTTGGAGATGATACC
>CAMJLI010000056.1 GCA_946406585.1 uncultured Prevotellaceae bacterium
TTTTTGTGTTTGGGCCGTCTTTCCCAACGTAGAGGAACTAGAATTACAGGAAAAATAACAAGGTCTTGCAAAAAAGTATTACCTTTGCTGAGAGAAAGAGTTTATTGTGCCAAAGACAAAAATGATTCAAGAGAACATGAGTATTGAACCATGATCATATTCCTGCTTACGATAATAACACTGACCATTATTCCAGACGCCATCATCTGGAATTACATTTCACCACCAAGCAACATAGGCTGGAAAATGCTATTATGCGTCCCAAGTCTGATAACCTGGATGTCATGGTTCGGCTTCAAGGCCAACATCCTTTCACACGACATTGGCCTTCGTCTCTTTTTCGGCAGTCTGCTGCTGTTGTCGTTTCCCAAACTCGTTTTTGTGGTGACAGCGATACCATTTGGGTCTTTGGCGGGGTGGATGGCATCCATCATTGTGCTGATGGTGATTGTCTATGGCTTTACATATGGGTGGCTCAGGTTGTCGGTGAAGAATGAGACCTTCGAATTTATAGACCTCCCACCCTCTTTTGATGGATACAAGATACTGCAAATAACCGATTTTCACATAGGTTCCTTCGAGCGCCATCCCAAATTCATCAGGAAATTGGTAAGAATCGCAAACGAGCATAAGGCCGACCTGATAGTGTTTACCGGCGACTTGATTAACACAAAATGCAAGGAAGCGGAACCGTTTGTCAGCATATTGTCGAATTTGGATGCTCCTGACGGCATTCTCTCCATATTGGGCAATCATGACTATTTCGACAAGCAAAAAGTAATGGAAACAGAAAGGAATATGGGATGGGAAGTGTTGATCGACGAGACTCATGTCATAGAAAGAGCAGCCGACAGAATATGCATCATTGGAGCAAAGTTGACAAGTGCTCCCCCCTTCAAGTCAAGAGGCAATCTGAAGAAAGCTCTGGAAACAGTTTCTGAAGGAGAGTTCAAGATTTTGCTCACTCACGACCCCTCCCATTGGCGCATGGAAGTAGTGGATAAGACTGACATACGGCTCACGCTGTCAGGCCACACCCATGCAGGACAAATAAAGATCGGGCGATTATCACTGGCAAGGATGATTTACCGTGAATGGGGAGGGAAATATTCAAAAGGCAGCCAGACACTTTATGTTTCATATGGCCTTTGCGGAACGATACCTTTCCGCATGGGTGCATGGCCGGAAATCAACGTGTTGACCTTAAGAAAAGCAAAAGGCCAAAACTGCACATAAAGTATCGGTAGAATCTTGATAACTTTTCATATACAAAAAGTGGCATAAAGGCATTATGACAGGCGAAAAAACCGCAAAAAAGGCTGTAATAAGACAATAAATGTACTTTTTACACCTCTATATTCTTTCCACTCTTTTTTAGTTGTTAACAAACAACAACACACTAACAATCAACATCTTACACAAAAGAAAGGCTTTCAACAATCCACTTTTTAATCTCAACATCAAACAGCCAGCACATTTTATTCATATCTTTGCGCTGTAAATTGAAAACGCGAAATCACTAATAACCTATAACAATAAACTAATGAAAAAAGAAAGGTTTCTATTATCACTATTGTCACTGTTCGTGTCAATAGTAGTCACTGCCCAATCTACAGCAATCAAGGGTACAGTGACGGAAGTTAGCGGGGAGCCTGTAATCGGTGCTTCAGTCATCGTGAAAGGGCAGCCCCAAAAAGGAGCGATCACCAATGTTGATGGCGAATTCACGCTTGATGTAGCAAAAGGCACTCCTTTGGTAATTTCATATCTTGGCTACGCCTCGGTAGAGATGTTGGCAGTGGATGGCATGACCGTCGTGCTGAAGGAAGACACCAACACACTCAACGACGTTGTGGTCATCGGTTATGGAGTACAGAAGAAGAGCGTAGTGACAGCATCCATAGCCAAAGTGTCATCCGACGACCTTGACGGCAAGACCCGCCTCCGTGCAGAGGACGCCCTCAAGGGCATGGCAGCAGGTGTCAATGTAACATCTGCATCAGGACAGCCAGGCTCGAAGTCAATGATACGCATCCGTGGTATCGGTACAATCAACAATTCCGAGCCACTATACATTATTGATGGAATGCCTACCGACCAAGACGGCATGGAGAGCGTGAACCCCAGCGACATTGAGAGTATCGAAGTGCTGAAGGACGCAGCATCAGGAGCCATCTACGGAGCACGTGCCGCCAATGGTGTGATTCTTGTCACCACAAAGAAAGGCAAGATGGGCAGGGCCTCCATAAACTACAATTTCAGTTATGGCTGGCAAAATGCATGGAAGAAACGCGACGTGACAGGCGCCACGGATTATGCAATCCTACAAAACGAGCGCCGTGTGCAGAACGGCATGACACCCCTATACGACGACCCATACAACCTGACAGACGCCAATGGCAATGCCATCAAAGGCTTTGGCACCGACTGGCAGGAACTGCTCTTCAACGACAACGCCCCCATCGTGCAGCACGACTTGTCGGTAAGCGGAGCATCAGAGAAAGTGAACTATTACCTCTCACTGGGCTACTTCACCCAGGACGGTATTGTGGGCGGCAACTACGGCCATTCAAACTATGACCGCTTGACAATTCGCTCGAACAACCAGATGAATCTTTTCGACGAATCAGAAAAGCGCAATTTCCTGAACAAGCTGGACTTGGGCGCCAACCTTTCATACATGCGCGTACATAGTACAGGTATTGACGCGAACTCTACATGGGGTTCCCCATTAGGCTCAGCCCTTTACCTGGCCCCCACCCTGCCTGTAACCCTCAAGGCTGGCTACGACCAAAATGGCAAGCCATACATCGGCCAGCAGCAATTAGACCGCTATTCAGCCTACGACCTCTACACCGATGGCTTCGGCGACCCATACACCATCCCCAATTTCATAGGAAGCTACCAAGAGCAGAACAACCCCTTGGCCATGATGCAGAACAACCCCACACGTGGATGGTCGCACAAATTCATGCCAAAATTCTCACTCGACCTGCAATTGTTCGACGAGCTGAGATACCATTTCACATATAGTGCTGAACTGTCATTCTGGGGCAACGAAGGAGCCATATTAAGACAATACTATCTCTCCGGCAACAACAACAGCGACCACACCCAAGCCAGTGCCTACAAAGGAAACAACAACATCTGGCAGATAGAAAACACGCTCACCTACGACAAGACAATAGGCAAACACAGCTTCGGCATCGTGTTAGGCCAATCAGTCCTGAAATCCAAAGGCGACGACCTCAGCGGTTCGCACTGGAACTTGGTGAACATCTCCAAGCCATCCATCAACTACACCACAGGAGGAAACATTGAATTCAGCTACGACGACAATGGCAAGTTGGCAGGTGCAACAAGTCTGGTAGGCGTCTCCGGCGGTCCTTACATCGAACACAGGCTGTCATCCCTCTTTGCCCGTATGAGTTACAACTACGACGAGAAATACATGCTTCAAGCCACCATCCGTCGTGACGGCAGCAGCCGCTTTGGCAGCAACAACAAATACGGTACCTTCCCATCCGCTTCAGTGGGATGGAACATCATGAACGAGAATTTCATGCAATCCACACGCAGTTGGCTCACCAACCTCAAGTTGCGCGCCAGCTGGGGAAAGAATGGTAACGACAACATCCAGGACTTCGCCTACACCACCCTGACCACCCTTGGCAACACGAGCAATTACTACTTCGGCCAGACAGCCTCGATGGTATATGGTTCGAAAGCCAACCGCCTGGCTAATGAAGACCTGAAATGGGAAGAGAGCGAGCAGACAGACATAGGCCTCGACTTGGGCTTCCTGAGCAACGCCCTGACCTTCAGCGTGGACTACTTCATCAAGAAGACCAACGGCATGATCATCCAAATGCCCATCCCATCATATGTGGGTGAGGAACGACCACTTGCGAACGTGGGCGACATGGAAAACAGCGGTGTGGAATTTGAGTTGGGCTACAAGTGGAACATCTCCGATGCACGCTTCGCCATCAAGGGCAATGCCTCCTATCTCCACAACAAGCTGAAGAACTTGGGCAACGACACCGGATTTCTGAACTATGGCATCAGCCAGTTCTCTGACGGTGGCACACGTGCCGAAAACGGACAGCCATTCCCATTCTTCTATGGCTACAAGACCGCAGGCATTCTTCAAAACAAGTCAGAGGCAGATGCCTACAACTCACAATATGGAACCAGTTCCAAGCCGGGCGACTTCCGCTTTGTTGACACCAACGGCGACAACAAGATATCCTCCGACGACCGCACCAACATAGGTAATGGAGTGCCATCCTGGACATTCGGACTCAACTTCAATGCAGAATGGAAAGGCTTTGACCTGAGCGTCTTCTTCCAGGGTGTCAGTGGAGCCGACGTCTTCGATGCCACCTACCGCCAGGATGTGGCTTCCGGAAACTATCCCACATGGGTGCTGCAGCGCTGGACAGGCGAAGGCACAAGCAACAGCGTGCCGACCCTTGGCGACTCCAAGAACTGGGTGTGCAGCGACATGTATATCCAAGACGCCTCTTATCTCCGCTTGAAAAACATCACATTAGGCTACACGCTGCCACGCAGGCTGACCAGCAAGGCAAGCATCAGCAGCCTGCGCCTCTTTGCACGTGCAGAGAATCTCATCACCTGGACCAAATATTGGGGTTTCGATCCAGAAATCGGTTCCGGCTCCACCAGTCTTGGTGTTGACTACGGTGTCTATCCACAGGCCCGCATCTACACCATTGGTTTCAACATCTCGTTATAATAACAATAAAGACAACAACAATTATGAATACCAAGATATATAGAATACTCGGTGCCGGAATGGCAAGTTGCGTGATCTGCGCATCCATGGTATCGTGTAGTGAAGATTTTTTGGAAGTCAAGAACCCCACCGGCGAACCTCTCGAAGAATACTACACCACAGAAGAGACTCTCAACGAAGCCCTCACATCAGCATATGCCCCATTGCACTGGCCCGACTGGGATGGCACAGCCTACAACGACCTCACTGTAGATGGTGAAATCATGGGCGACGACTTCTGGGTAGGCGGTTCTGACAACACCGACAACCAACATTGGCACAGGCTGTTCAACTTCGAAGGTGACGGCAACAACACCCTTTCCACCCTCTGGGGAGACTTCTACAGCGGCATCAAGCGTTGCAACGACGCCATCAAGTATGCCAGCTGGGAAGGCAAAGCAAGAGCCAAATTCCGCAGTTCGATGGAAATGCAAGCCCGACTGCTGCGCGTATACTACTACAACATACTGTGGCATTATTATGGCAACGTGCCATTCTATCTGGAGAACCTCTCAATGCCATATACAGCACCCCAACTGACAGCCGACGAGATTTACAACAAGCTGTTGCCCGAGCTTGAAGAGATAATAGCCTCAGGCGAACTGCCCATGCGCTGGCCGGCAGCCGAGTCAGGACGAGTGAGCCAGGCATTTGCCTACATGCTGTATGCTGAGATGGTGATGTACCAGAACGACACGGCACGCTATCCCAAAGCTCTCACCTACATGAAGGAAATAATAGCAAACAATGAATATTCCCTCAATCCCAGTTTCACTGACTTGTGGAAAGAAAGCGGTGAGTGGTGTGCCGAGAGCATCTTTGAAATCAACTACAACGACGACCAGGCACAACGCGACTGGAGCACCTCCATGGCCGCAGGCGGCACCGTGTTCCCCACCCTGTGTTCCCCCAACGGCTGGGGCGGCGGTGAAGGCTGGGACAGCGGCCAGGACGGTTGGGGATTCCTGCCCATGAAAGTGGAAACCTACAACATGTTTGCAGAGAACGACCTTCGTCGCGAAGCCACCTGCTGGGATGTGCGCGGCTACTCCTACACAGAGCGCTACCAAGACACACACATCTGGCACGGCAAATATCGCCCACAGTCTGACAACAACAAGGACTGCCCCACCTCCAAGAACTTGAACTACAACAACAACAAGCGCATCTACCGCTATGCAGAGACACTGCTCAATGCCGCCGAACTGCTGCTCCAGACCGGCGGAAGCGCCACGGAGGCTGCAGGCTATGTGAATGAAGTCCGCGCACGTGCAGGTTTGGGCAACCTCAGCTCTGTAACAATAGACGACATCCTGACGGAGCGCCACCTTGAATTCTGCGGTGAAGGCAAACGTTATTTCGACCTTGTACGTGCAGAAGGCATTCCCGGAGCAACCCAAAAGGCTTCGACAGTCCTTGTGCCCGACAGCTATGGCTATCGCACGAACTCATGGACACCAAGCAAGAAGCACATTCCTCTGGCTCAATCCGAACTTGATGCCGACCCGACATTGGTTCAGAACAATTACAAATAATTGAAATAACAAAATAGACATCATTAATCATGATTACCAAGATATTTAGAATCATATGTGCAGGAATCGTGGGATTCAGTCTGTTCCCATTGGTCACCTCCTGCTCGCCCGATGAGTTCAATGGTGCAGATGAGACCAGGATCCCCGTGCTCAAAGACCAGGACTTCCAAATCATAGTTGACCAAGAGACCAACCAGATGATAGCAATCTACACCCCACCTCCAGGCACATATCCCATCTGGATAATCGACGGCAGCTCCTACTCAACCCTCGCCGAAGTAGGTTACAAGAACTCAGAAGCCGGCACACACACCCTTGGGCTGAAGTTGGGCAACCGCAATGGTTTCAGCCAAGGCACCCTCACGAGGAACTTTACGTTCAACGAGACCAAGATAGACTACTCTGCCGACTTCCGCAAGATAACGGGCAAGGAGTGGCGCTTTGCCAACAAGGAAGAGGCACACTTGGCTTGCGGTCCTGCGGGAACAGCAGGCACCGAATGGTGGAAGGCAAGTGCCGACGAGAAGAAGGCATTCGGAATGTACGACGACCGCATCTCGTTCACAGCCGAAAACCGCAAGGGCGGCACATTCACCTACAATGCCGGTGAAGATGGCCTGACATACGTGAACAAAGGCACTACCAAATGGGGAACTGGTGCAGAAGACTTTGATGCCAACGTAGGCAACCAGACCACCACCTGGAGTTTCGAAGTATATGACTGGGAAGATGCAGAAGGCAATGTGACACCACAGACCTACATCCAACTTGCCCCCAACAGCGCATTCCCATATATCAGCGGCGACGAGCAATATGAAAACCCCAAATTCCGTATTGAGACACTGACAGCCAAGAAACTCGTGTTGTTATATGAGCCCAAAGACCGCAGCATAGCATGGCGTTTCATCTTCACGAGCGAGGAGGCAGAAAAAGAATGGTCAGGCTTCGATCCCAACAGCGACTTCAACATGTGGAAGAACGTTCAGTACACAATGTCCTACTACTACGCCCCAGGATGGGTTCAGATTGACAACCCAGGTTTCGAGGCAAATGGCAACGATTACTACATCACACTGCCACAAGCCACATCCGACCAATGGCAAGCACAAGTGGCATTCAAGACCACCAACATTTCCACATCTGCCAACAACCACTATGACTTCTCCTGCATCATAAACAGCGACAAGGACCTTAACGGTGCAACCGTGAAGCTCGTATTGGATGGCGACGACAACACCTTCTACTTTGCCGACCGCATCGACCTCAAGGCAGGCGAAGACTACATATTCTGGAAGAGCGACATGCCCGGCATCGACATGGAAAGGGTGAACCTGTTCTTCGACTTCGGTGGTTGCCAGGCCGACACACACATCAACATCTCAGGCATCGTGCTGAAGAACCATGCTGACGACGATGGCACAGTGCCTCCAGGCGACGTGCCAGTGACTCCCGACACCCCAACTATGGACTGGGACTACAATGCGGGCAGCAACCTATGGAAAGCCGTGGACGACGGAAGCATGTTTGATGCCTTCGGCTACTACTTTGCCGACAATGGATGGGGCCCAATACCTTACCAGGAAGCAACACATAGTGGCGACACTTATGAAATCACCCTGCCAGAAGGTCTTGGCGGTTCACAATGGCAAGGACAGTTCCACATCGACACGAAGTTGAAGGCCAGCGCCAGCAAGACATACAATTTCTATCTTGTGATGGAAGCCGACAACGACTGTCCGCAAGTGACATTCAAGCTCACAGACGCGGGCGACACCAACTTCTTCCTGGAAGAGCGCAACGACGTGAAAGCCGACATGCCATTCGTCCTGAAGCGCGAAGGCCTGACCCTCAGGGAAGGCAAGGACGCTGAATCCATCCGCTTGTTCTTCGACTTCGGAGGTTCACCCGGTGGCACCCACATCAAGATAAGCAAGATATACTTCGAAGAAGCCGTATCCTTGAATTACGATGATGCCGACAACCTCTGGAAAGCCGTGGATGACGGAAGCAAGTTTGATGCCTTCGGCTACTACTTTGCCGACAATGGCTGGGGAGGCATACCCTACGAGGAAGTGAAACACAGCGGCAACAGCTACGAGCTGGCACTGCCAGAGGGCCTCGGCGGCCAGCAATGGCAAGGACAGTTCCACATCGACACGAAGCTGACAGCGAGCGCCAGCAAGACATACAACGTGCAGTTGCAGATTGAAGCCGACGCAGACCTGCCACAAGTGACATTCAAGCTCACCGACGCCGGTGACACCAACTTCCTCTTCGAACAGCGCATCGACGTGACAGGCGACGAGCCAAACGTGTTGACATGGAAGGGAGTATCCTTGAAAGAAGGCAAAGACGCCTCGGCACTTCGCTTCTTCTTCGACTTTGGCGGTTCGCCAGGTGGCTCTAAAGTGAAAATCAGCAAGATCGTATTAAAGGAAAATTAAAAACACACATAAAATGAAAAAGCTCATGTTCAATACAATAGCGTTATCATTAGTTGTAGCTTTAACAAGTTGCGGCGGAGACGTATACGAAAACAATGCCCCTGTGACGGTAGGAAACACAACAATCAGCGTGGAGCAAGAAAAGATCGATGTCTCCTCGGATGGCGGCAGCTACACGGTCAGTGTTTCCACCACTGGATTGGAATGGGGAGCATACTCAGATGTAAAATTCATCAGTACGACAGCCAAGGCCTCCAGCGCCCCATCGGGTAGTCTGATAATAGACGTGGAAGCCAACCCAGACACCACACCAAGAGAAGGTTCGGTAATTGTCATGTCGGGCCTCACTCGCAAGGCGATCAAAATTTCACAAGCAGCGGCACGGGAATCGGCATACAATGCGCCTGATGGCTATCATCTGGTATGGCAGGACGAGTTCAATAGCGGTACCGAACTTAATGCCGACAACTGGACTCATGAAGTACAGAATTCCGGTTGGGTGAACAACGAACTCCAAAACTACGTGAACCACAAGAGTCCGGAAGGCAACCTCGTGACCGAAATAAAGAATGGACACCTCCAGATACACTGCTTCAAGGAGAACGGCAAGATATATTCCGGCCGCGTGTATGCCAAAGTAAGGGAAGGATGGACATATGGCTATATCGAGGCTTCCATCAAGTTGCCAAAAGGCAGGGGCACATGGCCGGCATTCTGGATGATGCCAGTCAACTTCAAGTCATGGCCCGCCGACGGAGAGATAGACATCATGGAGGAAGTGGGCAACAACGCCAACTATGTGTCAAGCAGCCTGCATGCCAATTCCCACGTACATTCCAATGGCACGCAAGTGACCCATGAAATGAAATGTGAAGGAGCAGAAGACGACTTCCACACCTACGCCATGGAGTGGACCTCCAAGAACATCACGACCTATGTAGATGGCAAGGTGCAGCTAAGCTACGACAACCGTGGTCTCGGTCGTGACGATTGGCCATACGACGACCCCTTCTACATCATCTTCAACCTCGCCTGGGGCGGCAGTTGGGGTGGTGCCCAAGGAGTGAACGAGGCAGACCTTCCTGTTACAATGGAGGTGGACTACGTGCGAGTATTCCAAAAATAAAAATAGAAGAAAAGGTTTTTCAATGGTTAGTTAGAAAAGATTGGTTTCAGGATAACTTTTTTTAATTGAAAGGAACCAGCAATATGAAAAAATACATCATAACATTGGCGACGGTTCTCGTGGCGGGAACAATCCAAGCCCAACAGCCAGTCTATCTCGACGAGAGCAAAGACATGGAAGTCAGGGTGGAAGATGCCCTGAGCAGGATGACCCTCAATGAGAAGATAGCCGTCATCCATGCCCAGTCCAAGTTTTCGAGTCCTGGCATCCAACGTCTTGGATTCCGCGACTTCTGGACCGACGACGGTCCACATGGCGTGCGTCCCGACGTGCTATGGGACGAATGGGAACAAGCAGGCCAGACCAACGACTCCTGTGTGGCATTTCCCGCATTGACGTGCCTGGCAGCCACATGGAACCCGGATATGTCGCGTCTCTATGGCGAGAGTCTTGGCGAGGAAGCCCTTTATCGAGGAAAGTCAATGATTCTTGGCCCTGGCGTCAACATCTACCGCACCCCTCTCAACGGCAGGAATTTCGAATACATGGGCGAAGACCCATACCTTGCCTCGCGCATGGTGGTGCCATACGTGCAAGGTCTTCAGTCGAAAGGAGTGGCTGCCTGTGTGAAGCATTATGCCCTGAACAACGACGAGGACTACCGCCACCAGGTGAATGTCATTGTCGACGACCGCACACTGCACGAGATATACCTCCCTGCCTTCCGTGCCGCCGTCATGGAAGGAAAAGCCTGGGGCATCATGGGTGCCTACAACCTATACAAGAACCAGCACAACTGCCACAACGAGATAATGCTGAACAAGATCCTGAAACACGACTGGAAGTATGATGGTGTCGTGGTTTCCGACTGGGGCGGCGCCCATGATACAGACCAAGCCGTGCGCTACGGACTCGACATGGAATTCGGCACATGGACAGACGGACTCACAATGGGCAAGACCAATGCCTACGACAGCTACTACCTGGCAGATGCATACAAGCAAGCCATCCGTGAGGGGAAATACACGGAGAAGGAACTGAACGACAAGGTACGCCGTGTGTTGCGTCTTTTTTTCCGCACCACGATGAACAGCCACAAGGGATTTGGGTTCCTCTGTTCCGAGAGCCATTATGC
>CAMJLI010000057.1 GCA_946406585.1 uncultured Prevotellaceae bacterium
CCCTATTTCACAATATACTTTTTATTCTTCGTAATATTGATACCTTTAAAAAGCTGACTTACACGCATACCACTTATCGTATAGACAGGTGAAGGCTGCTCAGTCCATTCTTCACTGATGGATGTTTGCATGTCGGTCGTGACAGCCACATTTACGCGGCGTGTCATCGATGAACCTTCACCATCAGTGACGGTAACATCAATGGCTGACAGTCCAGATTTGTCAGCTTTGATGTTTAACTGTCCACCTGAAACAGAAATTTCAGCTGTTCCGCTTACAACCTCTGCCTTGTATTCTGGGCTGAAGGTATAGCCAGAAAACAATGACTGCAGACTGACAATCTGACAACCCTCTGGGCCAATGACATAATGTGTGTCGGCCAACCAATTCAGAAAATCTTCTAATTGTGTAAACCCATCGCCATCTGGATCGGCATTGCTTTCAGTAAAGTCGCCTTGTCCAGAGTTAGGATTGGTGCCGAGCAACAGTTCCCACCAATCAGGCAATCCGTCGCGGTCTGTATCATATGTTGCGGGACGCACCTCATTGCCATAGTCTTCATAGCCACCACAGTCTTGTTCCGAATCGATGAGCCCGTAGTGTCCGGAGCGGCTACCTACATAGTGATAAGAGCCGCTGAGAGTCTCTTCCACCATGCGCAGGTCATGTTCATCGAGCACAGGCTGGTTAGCACCGACATCACTTAGTACACTCTTATAGGCATCTCGGGCCGACTCTATCTTGGCGTATGAAGGGAAGAAAGGTTCGTCAACCCATTGTTTGTAATACTTCTCGTCAAACATCTTCTCCTTTTCCCCATTTGGAGTGCGGCCTATTTCCTGATTGTTCTCGTCGAACACACCTGGCATGACGTTGCCACTGAAATAGTAGCGCTGTGTGCCAGGGAATTCGCCTGGCTCATCAGCAGTTAGCATTATCTTAGTGGCATTGGTTTGGTTGGTGGCAGGCCCCCGCTTGTAATAGTTGTTCACAAAGTTTACCTCATGTGCTCCATTATAGCAGGCTTGCCGGCACCAGTTGTAAACCACCATGTTGAAGACATCGAGGCGCCCGGCCAAATAGCCATTGCCGTCAAGTCCGCCTGCGAGACTCCAGTTGCGTCCGCTGTTGTTAGCAAGCAGGTTATGGTGGAACGTGCCTATATCTCCTCCGATGCTGCCAGCAAAGCCGTGGTCAGTACCAGATGGATAGTTTTTATGGTCAGCCATGCTTAATGCCTCACTAATAAGTGTGCGCTGGAGAGTGATGTTTTTAGCATTGCGTGAGGAAAAAGCCTCATCGATAGTCCACGAGATAGAGCAATGGTCCATAATGCCCTCGCTAACTCCCCCCATGCCTATGCCATCAGCGGTCTCCCCCTCTCCAAGTCTCAAGCGTACGAAACGGCAAATGTTGTCGTGGTTCAGTCCAATAGGCGATTTCCTGAAACATATACCTTTGCCAGGTGCTGTCTGTCCTGCAATGGTCACGTTCTTGTCCACCACCAATCGAGACTCCAGTGTAATGATTCCTGACACATCAAAAAGTATGGTTCTGGGACCATCGCCATTGGTGGCGGCTTGTCTGAAGCTACCATCGCCATCATCGTTCAGATTAGTCACATAGACAACTTGTCCACCACGTCCACCATTAGCGAAGCGTCCATAGCCCTCAGCACTGGGGAATGCCAAATGTCGGGGACGGAAACGCCACACCTCACCTTGAGTGACCACACCATCCTGGGTCTCTTCATCTACACGCCAATAATAGGTGTCGAGGTTATGCACGTTGCTCAACAAATGTGTTGTATCATCAGCCTCTTTTATAGACAAAAGACATACGGAAAAGACATCAGCCTGGGCTGTCGTCAGCGAGTCGGTAGATAGATACAAGCGATGCTTCACCACATTGTTAGAGGCAGGCGACCATGCTAATTCAACAGTACTATCATCGGCATTAAAGTGCATATCTGCATTGGCAGGATAAGGTCGTTTTGCCTGATTGGCGGTATTGTTGGCATCAATGAGAAAACCATTCAGAATGGGAGCCTTGTCTTTTATTTCACGTTCATTGGCATCAGCAGGAGCTTCATCCTCTTTGGTGGAAAAAGTCAGTGAAATGATATCTTCATCCGATGAAACAGTAAAGATAGTAGTGAGCACGCAAGCCTCCGAAGCGACAGCCTGCTGTCTGGAGCTCTGCACAGACTTGTGGACTACTTGGTCGCCAAGACTTACCGTAACTGGCCAGACTGCGCTGCGATTTGGGTCTTGCCAAGAGTTATGGTAGGTCTGAATAGTGTGTTGTCCAACGGCAAGGCCTTTTATGCTCAAGACAATGGTTCCACACTCGTTAGGATCCAAGGTGACGCCATCACCTGTCAGTCGTGAGTTTGCCACCTTCGACTGAACGAAGGCTTTGTTCCAACTGCTACGCATATTGTGGTCGCTACTAATGACGAAGGTCACACCATCATCCATGGTCAACGTGGACTTGTTGGTACTCTTCTCGAATTTCCATGGTGTGAAATCAGGTTCCAATACCTCGTCCATGTTGTTACGGCTGAACTCGTTGATGTCAATCTTGTACACTTCCTGAGCCTGAACTATGAATGTGATGGCCAGCAAGCAAATGACGACAAACCATTTTCTTCTCATCTCTTTCACATTGATTTATTGGCAGTTCATTTATCTAATTCCTTACCAAAGGAAACAAGCTTGTAATGTTTGAACTTTACTGGTTGAAAAATTTCTTGATAATTTTCCTTCCATCAGCAGTTTTAATACTGACGATATTCAGTCCTCTCACAGCGCTATTGATACGCATGCCTTGCAGGTTGTAGTACTCGCAACCGACCACCGTGTCGTTCTCCGCCCTGCCAATGCCTGTTGTAGTATCAACGGTGGCAGCCATGCTCAGACTGCCATACTCGTTGACAGCCTTGACATCATACTTGCCGCTTTTACCGTCGGTAGTGAATTCACAATCTTTTGTAAAGCCCACGACCTTGTCGTCTGCATCTATCACGACATAGCAGATGGCATAGTTGCTGGCATTCCAGGAAAGAGTCTGGTCTGCCTGGCTATACCTGAGGTTGGCAGGAGCATCAACAGGCTCGAAGAATCGGCGTGGGTTCCAGTCATCATTACCAACGGTTACAGCCTCATATGTGTATTGTGCAGCCTCCTCGGCACTCAACACAGCCTGACGTGTGACTGGACTTGTTTCACCAGGTGCCAATTTGTCGCTATCTACTTTGTAGGTGGTGCGGCGATTATTCAAGTCAACAGGCTGCCCATCAGCATCCATCGTATTGTATTCGGCAAACAGCTTTGGCGCGATGTGCCACTCGCTCCATCCTTCAGCAGCGATAGTTGTCTTCAGCGTTGTGTTGATCCACACGGCGATGGGTTGGTTTTGCCATGCACGCCCCAGTTTGTTGCTGCCGCCCTTACCATCAATGGTGTTGTTCACCATGACATATCCCCACTTGGTGCCAGCCTGATGGCTGGGAGCCACAATGACGCTGCCCTCGCGAGCCAGGCGGAAGGTGCTGTTTTCAACATAGTTGTTACCTGCTCCGTAATAGAAATCTACAGCACCCTCTATCAGGCAGTTGTTCACATACTGACGGTCGCTGGAGTTGCGGACATCCGTGTACCAAGTATCTTGGAAAGAGCGGAACTGGCAATTGTTGAATGCCTGTCGGTCGGCTCGTGAGCTCATGGCAAGATCCATTGGCCCCGACTGCTTTTCAACCCCCCAACGGTTCAGGTATGTGATGTTCTCGGTATAGAAGTCCGTACTGTTCACCTGTACGACGGCTTGCTTGCCATAAGTCTTCGATGCCGGGTTGTTGGTGGAGTATTCGTAGCCAACGTCAGTGGCTCCACCGTTGTTGATGAGATACTTGATGACCGTCTTCTCTTTGTCCTGTCCGATAAGATGGATGAAAGGCTTGTTCTGGGGGATGGTGACCAATTCTTCATAGTCACCGTTCTTGACAAAGATGAGCCAAGGAGCAATGCGCCCGGCGGGAGCAGCATCTATGGCATCTTGGACGGTCTTGTAATCACCTGTTCCGTCGGCTGCCACCACAGCATCAAATAATTTGGCGGCAGGTATTGGGCGCTGCATGACGGTGAAGCTTATCTCACGTGCCGGGAAGGCGTTGCCGCTGAGATCTGTGATGGCATTCTCGCCGATGCCAAGAGCATATTGCTTGCCATAGTCCAGTCCATGATAAGCGTAAGTGACGCTCTTGCTGCCGAAAGCCCCCGTCAATTCAACGCCATTCAACGTGACAGAACCCGTGCCTGCCTTCACCCTTTCGTTGAAGCCAAGCACGATATTCCCCCGTGCAGATGCCGTGGTGCTTCCCTCTGCCGGTGAAATGGTGACAAGTTGAGGTGCCTCCGTATCATCCACAGCTGTTTGTTCGGCGAAGATGATGACATCTGCCAGATAGAAGCCTTCGGTACCCGAGTGGCTGCCACCATCGAAGAAATCGCTTGTTTCGTCCTCTATCCAACGTAGATACACCATGCCTTCAATGCCACTTGTATCCAACTCATAGTCCAAATTCACCCATTCGCTATTGGGATTCTCAGTGAGCGTCAGCGTTTTCAGCGTGGTGAAATCCTCTTTGCTGCTGGTTGTACTCAATTGCAACAGCTGGCGCTGGCGCACGCAACTGTTATTGGCAGCCACAAGGCTGTGAATCTTGATTTTGTCGTAGCCTTTCACACTGAAAGATGCAACAAAAGCACGAGGCACCTGTTCCTCCTTTCCATAGTCTGTATAACGGCGTGCCGCCCATAATTCCTTGCCTCCAAACGAAGCCTTGCCGCTCCCCCAATTGGTGTCAGTGTGGTTTTCCCCCTGGTAAAACAGCATCACCCCTGTATTGTCTGTGGAAAAGGCATAATCAGCCTGACGGTTGCCACGAGAGGTGTTGCGGTCGTTGTTGAAATCCCATGCCACGATGAATGGAATGACATCGAACGTAGCCGTCACCTCAGTATCTCCATGCATGGTTACCACACGGGTAAGCGAAGCGCTGTTGTCTTCCCATGTCAGGAAGTTGGTAACGTTGTTGGGTATGACGGTCAACGTAACTTCCGTGCCGTCATCGTATTTGCCATCTACTGGTGCAGGCTGCAGCGTTACCTCACCCCATTTGGCTCCATCGCCAGCCTTGTTTACTGTCAGCGTATAAGTTTCCACTGTCTCAAAAACGGCACAGACGGCTGTGTTACTATTGACTATAGTGTTATATGTTGATGTGGTGGACAGAGTATGCCCATTGCCATCCTGCCACTCCTTGAGTTTATAGCCCGACAAGTTCTTAGCCGTGAAACTGATGTTTGTGCCAGCAACTGCTGCATCGCCAACAGGCGACATTGCCACATAACCCGCAGTAGCGGGGTAAGCCGAGGCGGACAACGCGTAAACGGCGTCACCACCATCCAAAGTCTCACCTGTCACCTTGAAACTGTTGAGGTACATGTCACCCGTTGCCCCTGCGTCGTAGCCGACGAGGGCACGTATCTTGACTTGAGCCTTGCCATCGACAGCCAGATCCGCCTTGACCTCGTTGAAGTTGCTCCAACTGCTTCCCGTGTTGTTCAGTGTGCTTGAGGTTAGCCATGTTGTGCCTCCGTCTGTAGAAACCAGCACATAGACAGGCAGAGTCTTGCTGTTGTTGCCCGACATGCGACAAGAGAAATGGAGAAGTTTATAGCCTTCAGCCGGCACGTCCACCTCTGCATAGTTGTAGTGTTGGCTTGCGTCGGTGGGGTTGGTGATGACCTGCGGTGATGCGGTGTACATACGCAAAGCCCCATTGTTATAATTGGATATGTACCACTTCTTGTTCGAGTCAGCAGCCCATATTGTGAGTGTGCTTGTAGCAACGACTCCCGATGTGGGGTAGAAGAACGGGCGTTGGGTGGCGAAGGAATACTCCATGTTCTCCTTCTCGCCAGCTGTAGCCGTGTAGTAGGTCTTGTCGTTGTCCGTCGATGTTGCCGTGTATTTAACATCGTTCGAGAAATCCCATGCTGCAAGGGTTACCTGTTCGGCATGCACCTTGGTGGTGCAGAGAACACCGGCAACAAACAGCCAGCAGCCGATAGTCAGAATTTTTTTGATTGTCTTCATTATTCTTGTTGTTTTAGTGATTTACATATTTGTGTGTTGTCATTTGTCCATCGGCATTAATGATGCATTCTATCACCATGCCGCCATGGTTTGCATTTACCTGTTGGCCAGTAGCATTATAATAGACGATGCGTGTGGGATTCACCATAGCCACCTGCTTGACACCTGTTGGCTCCAAATCGACACTTACCACCTCTGGGTAATATTCCGCCACGCTCTCCAGGGCATATTGGTTGCCAGCCTTCATTATGTCCTCTACCAGCCAATTGCAATACACCTCAATATTGGTATACCATCCTTTGGAGTCAATGGTGTATTGTTGTGCATCAGTGGCATCGTTGGGGTCCAGTCCGTTGGCAGTCTCCCAAACGTCGGGCATCCCGTCGTTGTCAGCATCGGCAAGTCGCTCACCACTTTTGTATTCAGGCCATCCACCTACATCCGAAGGGGTATCGATAATACCCTTATATCTGCTTTTGCTTCCAATGTAGGTTGTGGTGCCAGTCTCTGCTTCATGGGCAATACGTGTGTCTATGATGTCACGCTTTAGCGAACAGCCACCATATTGCAACACTTGCATGAATGCCAGCTCGGCAGAATGTGTTGTCACTTCACCCTTGTCAAAGGCGGTGTCACTTTTGCATTTATCCACAGGGTCAAGTGTGTTGTTGCGCATGCCGTTCCAGTCCCAATTGGCACCCTTGCCAACGTAATAATTGCCGCTAACGTAAAATACGCCATGTGCATTGGGTGCGTTGCCACTGTTGCCGGCATCCTTGTCCATCGCCATGAATTCGCCGGAGGTAAGTCGTGTTCCTGGCCCGGGCTTATAATAGTTGTTCACCAAATTATAAGAGCCGCCTTCGCCACCATAGCTCACTTTTCCACCCCAGTTGTAAACCACACAATTACGCATGTCCACCAACTCAGCTTCAACAGGTAGGTTGACCCGGTTGTTGTTGCCACTGCCACTGAATCTGGGGTTGCGACTGTCATGATGTGCCAGCAAGTTGTGGTGGAACGACGCACTCTCGCCACCCCAGATGCCTCCATAGCCATGTGCTCCCTTTGAATGCCCAGACTCTCTCAAACTTTCCGTGATGTAGCACCACTGCAGCGTAAAGTTCTGATTCACGTAGAACGAGCAGGCTTCGTCGGTGCTCCAACTCGACGAGCAGTGGTCTATGATGATGTCTTTCTTGAAACGTCCTCCCATGGCATCCTTTCCATCACTTGCCTCCGTCTTGTCACCGGGACGCACACGTATGAACCTGATTATGATGTTGTCGGCAGCAGTGGTAAGGTTGAAGCCACTTAGGCAAATGCCGTCGCCAGGAGCCGTCTGTCCCATGATGGTCACGTCTCCCCGCCCTATCTTAAGTTCTGATTTCAGTTCGATGGTGCCACCCACGTCGAAGACTATTATCCGTTTGCCGCTCTGATTTAGCGCCCAGCGCAACGACCCCGTGCCGGAATCCTGCAAATTGGTGACATGAATCACCTTTCCGCCACGCCCTCCAGTGGTATATCGTCCGAAACCTTCAGCACCTGGAAAAGCTGGTGCCTGTTGTGCCATTGCAAAATGACACGATGACAAAGTCATCAATAATGCAAATAGCCTGTTCATTTAATTGTTAGGTAGTTTGTCTTAATAAAGTTGGATGATATTTGTATGTAGTAGTTTGGTATCAGGCGCAAAATTATTACAACACCCCCCAATGCAGGTTTAAGTAAGTACTTTTTTAGTCGAAAAAAGTACATTTCACGCACTTTTAGTACGAAAATCCACATTTTCCTCTATTATTATGTACTTTTGTAGCATGAAACCTTAAAAGATAATGAAACAATTCTTCCTATTGTTCTCTTTTTGGATTGTCACGATATCCTCTTGTTGTGCCGAGCAACTGGAGGTTGTCTCTCCACTCTCTAGCCAAGGGGGGGAGAGAATCAAAATTCAACATTTCGATGATACAGACGGTTTCTCCGAAGCCGTCGTAACCCATATCACTCAAGACAGCAAGGGCTATATATGGTTGGCAACTTGGGACGGTCTGCGCCGCTATGACGGTTATCGGTTCCAAACGTTCAAGGCCCGTCCAGGCGACCACTGTCCGTTGGAAACCAACCGCATCCATTACATAGAGGAAGACTCAAGCCATGGCATCATCTGCCAATCTAACGACAAATTCTATCGTTTTGATACGAAAACCCACCAATTCAGTCTATACAAAGGCGATGTCATGCCACACGTCTTCCATCCGTCAGCCAAGGCAGAAGAAACTGTCAAAGCATGCAAGGAATATCAGAACATCAAGTATGGCATCCTGTTTGAAGACAATCAGAAAGGCATTTGGGTAAATTCATACCGTGGACTGGAGCGCATCTCGGTGATTCCGACAATTTACAAGACCGACAAAGACAGGAAGGAGGAGGAGGTGATCAGCGCCACCTACATGGATGGTAACAAGAGGCTATGGGTGGCGGACAAGAACGGCTTCATACGAATTTTTGATGACAAGAAACGTGAACAATACCTAAGTGCCAGTGGACAGCTGAGCACGGACAGGAAGGCTTTCGGCTGTGCAGCTTATACCATTTTTGAAGACAGCAACCAGCAGATATGGATAGGCTGCAAACCTGACGGGCTGTTCAGGCTGATGCCAATACCGACGGGTTACAAAGTGACTCACTTTCTTCCCAATACTCAAGAACCATACTCCATAAATTGCAATGCAATATACGACATCATGGAGACTAAGGATCGTAGAATCCTTATTGCCACCTATGGGGGAGGACTGAACATAGCGGAGTGCCTGCCAGACGGACAGGTGAAATTCATCAATTGCAACAACCTGATGAAAAACTACCCCAAAGAGGGAATGAGAAGCAGATGCTTGTATGTGACTGACGACGGCACAGTGATGCTTGGCACCAACGACGGCCTTTACACAACCTCTCTTAACGAGCCATACGGGAAAATGCGCTTCCATGTAAACAACCGCAGGCCTGACGATGCCAGCAGTATCAGCAATAATTTCGTCATGAGGATACTTCCTATAGACAAAGGCGAATATTTTGTCTGTACGTCAGGAGGAGGAACCGACAAAATCTTGTCTCGGCAATTGCTGAGCAACACCATACGGTTCCAGCACTATTCTACAGATGAAGGCATCTCGTCGGATATGAACCTTACTCTGACCAAGGATTCCAATGGGAACATCTGGATAGTGTCGGCAGGCTCGCTCAGCAAGCTGAATCCGCGGACAGGTGTTGCCACCAACTACTGGCGACTGCTGACAGAGAAAGGGGAATTGTTCACAGAAGCCAATCCCTCCATTCTGCCCAACGGTGTTCTCATCTTTGGAACAACAATGGGATTTCTGCCCATAGATCCCAAAGAGATAGCAAAGAGCACCTTCAAGCCACTTATCGTTTTCGACTGTGAGAAGAATGTGGAATTGTCGCCTGACGAAAAAGACTTCAGCCTCCGCTTTGCTGCCCTTGACTACAACAAGAACGAGGCAATAGTCTATGCCTATAGAATGGAAGGTACCGACAAAGGATGGCAATATACCCGAATGAACGAACTGTTCTACGTAGGACTGGCTCCCGGAACTTATCAGCTGCACATCAAATCGACAAATGGCGATGGCGTATGGGTGGACAATGAGGAAGTCATCACCATCCACCGCTCAGCACATTTCAACGAAACTCCCTGGGCATGGATGCTGTATGGGCTATTGGCGACACTGTTGCTCATCGCAGTGACCAGCACGATAAGATACATACGTATTCTGAAAAGTGAACTGAAAGATGTAAAGCTTACCAGCAAGCAACAGATTGAACTGTTAGGAGCCCGCATCAAGGAACTGCTCCCCGTCAATGAGGGCATCAAGGAGATACAGGAGAACAGCGACGGGATGAGTAGCGAAGACCGCTTGTTTGCCACTCGTCTTAAAGCGTTTGTAGAGCAGAACATCAGCAACTCAGAATTGTCGGTCATGGACATCGCACAAGCCATGAATATTAGTCGTACAAAGTTGTTCGTACTTACCAAACAGATTTTCGACTCGTCGCCAAACAACTATGTATTAAACACTCGCATCAACTATGCAAAACGACTGCTACAAGAACCTGAAACTCGGGTGTCGGAAGTGGCTTTCAAATGCGGTTTTTCCGACCCCAAGTACTTCAGCAAGTGCTTCAAGACCGCAACAGGTCTTACACCTACAGAGTTTAAGATGCAATCGTAGCTGAGCTGACTATCAGTAACTGATTTTTTTGATTACCTATTTTACATATTTCTTATAATCTGTTGGCTTGATGCTCCAACAAGAACATTTGCACAATTGGTTCAGCCACGTCAAGGTGATTGAGATTTGAGGAATGAAACTCTTGGGACGCACAAAAATGAACGTCCCAAGAGCATATCTTTTTTTCAATTGGAGACTAAACAAATTGCACTCCAATGAGACACTATTGCATTACAACTCTATCACATGCGGTTTGATGTCGGTGTCGTGTGTGGCAAGACTCTCGATGCAATTGGCGTCCATCGACTGCTCACGAATCCACATCAGCGACTTGCGCTGCATCTCCTTGTCGAGCGACACGCCACTGGTGATCATTTCCTTCCACGACTTGGTGGCATAGCCGCCGTCAGAGAAGAGCAGGAC
>CAMJLI010000058.1 GCA_946406585.1 uncultured Prevotellaceae bacterium
GAGGAGATAGAGGAGATAGATATAAGGAGATGGAGGAGGTAGATATAATAAGATGTAATAGAAAAAAATTGATAAAAACAGATAGAAATAAATAATCATAAAAATCATGGAAATAGGAGACAAGGTGCCTGATATTTTGGGCTACGACGAGAATGGGAACGAGATTCGCATCAGCGATTTCAAGGGAAAGAAAATAGTGCTTTATTTCTATCCCAAGGACATGACCTCTGGCTGCACTGCAGAAGCATGCAACCTTCGCGACAACATCGGGGAGCTGGAAGCCTCCGGATATGCCG
The DNA here is from genome assembly GCA_946406585.1 of uncultured Prevotellaceae bacterium. Next base: position 297 of record CAMJLI010000058.1, read on the forward strand.
TCATAGGAGCCAGCATAGACGATGCCAAGTCGCATCAGAAATTCATTGCCAAGCATGAGCTGCCCTTCCACCTGATAGCCGACACAGAGAAAAAACTTGTGGAGCAGTTTGGTGTCTGGGGAGAGAAGAGCATGTATGGCCGCAAATATTTCGGAACCTTCCGCACCACATTCATCATAAATGAGGAAGGCATAGTGGAGCGCATCATAGGCCCGAAGAAGATCAAGACCAAAGACCACGCCAACCAAATCCTTTCCGGCCAATGACAAGCCAAGTTGAGATAACCCTCAAGGCACGTCCTCGCGGCTGCCATTTGGTGACACGAGAGATATACAGCCAACTGCCTCCATTGCCCTCTACAGGCCTGCTTCACTTGTTTGTGAAACACACCAGTTGCGGCATATGCATCAACGAGAATGCCGACCCAGATGTCCGTCATGACTTGTCGGCCATCCTCGACCATCTCGTGCCAGAAGACCGGTCCTTCTACCGCCACACCCTCGAAGGCAGCGACGACATGCCCGCCCATGCCAAGTCAGCATTGGTAGGTGTGAGCCTGACAATCCCCATCACGGGTGGGCGCCTGAACCTGGGAACGTGGCAAGGCATCTACCTTTGCGAGTTCCGCAACTATGGAGGCAGCCGGAAAATAGTCGCCACGATACTTAGCTAACCATTAACAAACCAAATACAGAAAAGCACAAGACATGATCAACCGACAATTACTACATCCCGAGAGCATCGTCGTGATAGGAGGTTCCAACAACATCCACAAGCCAGGCGGTGCTGTTGTGCGCAACATCATCAACGGAGGTTACCAAGGAGTCCTTCGCATCGTCAATCCCAAGGAAGACGAGGTGCAAGGCATCAAGGTATTCCACGACGCCAAGGAGATTCCACCTACCGACTTGGCCATCATCGTCATACCAGCCAAGTTGTGCCCCGCCACGGTGAAGCTGTTGGCTTCAGAAAAATCAGTGAAAGCCTTCATCATCATTTCAGCCGGATTTGGAGAGGAGACCCCAGAAGGAGCAGTATTGGAGAAGGAAATCCTCGACACCTGCGAGCGATATGGGGCGGCACTAATAGGACCCAACTGCATCGGCCTGCTCAACTCATGGCATCACAGCGTATTCACCAAGCCCATCCCCCATCTCAACCCACAGGGAGTGGACTTCATCTCCGGTTCGGGAGCCACTGCTGTTTTCATTCTTGAGTCTGCGGTCATCAAAGGCTTGCAGTTCAATTCCGTCTGGAGCATAGGAAACGGCAAGCAAATAGGCATAGAAGATGTATTGCAATACATGGATGAGAATTTCAATGCAGAAAAAGACTCAAAAGTGAAACTGCTCTACATCGAGAACATATCCAATCCCGACAAGTTGTTGTTCCATGCAGGCTCTCTCATCCGCAAGGGATGTAGAATAGCCGCCATCAAGGCAGGCAGTTCGGAGAGTGGCAGCAGGGCGGCATCTTCTCATACAGGAGCCATAGCAAGTAGCGACTCTGCAGTGGAAGCCTTGTTCCGAAAGGCCGGCATAGTTCGCTGTTTCTCACGCGAAGAACTCACGACCGTAGGTTGCATTTTCACCCTTCCTCCCATCAAGGGCAAGAATTTCGCCATAGTCACCCATGCCGGTGGTCCTGGCGTGATGCTCACCGACGCCCTGTCGAAAGGAGGCCTATGCGTTCCAACCATCGACCCCCAAATAGGCGAAGAACTAAAGTCGAAGCTTTTCCCCGGGGCTTCCGTATCCAATCCCATAGACATCCTTGCCACAGGCACTCCGGAGAATTTGGGGACAGCCATCGACTACTGTGAAAACCGTTTTGACAACATTGACGCCATCATGGTGATTTTCGGCACCCCAGGCCTTGTGCAGCTCTATGAGACATACGATGTACTTCACAAAAAGATACAGGAATGCAAGAAACCCGTGTTCCCCATCTTGCCGAGCCTCCATACTGCCGGTCCCGAGGTGGAAGAGTTTTTGAAGAAAGGGCATGTGAACTTCAGCGACGAGGTGACGTTGGCCACCGCACTGACCCAAGTGATGCGCACTCCCCCACCCGCCCCACCAGAGATAGAACTATTCGGCGTGGATGTTCCTCGCATCCGCGACATCATTTCCAGCATACCGGAAAGCGGCTACATCTCACCTACACTTGTCCACGACCTACTGAAATGCGCCCAAATACCGATGGTGCCGGAGAAGGTAAGTTCCTCATGCGACGACCTTGTCGCCTTTGCCGACAAGATAGGCTATCCTGTAGTCGCCAAGGTAGTAGGACCAGTACACAAGAGCGACGTTGGCGGTGTGGCCCTCGACATCAAGAGCGCCAAGCATCTTCGTTTGGAATTCGAAAGGATGATGAACATTGAAGGAGCCACATCTGTCATGGTTCAAAAGATGCTCAAGGGAACAGAGTTGTTCATCGGAGCAAAGTACGAGCCACGTTTCGGCCATATAGTGTTGTGTGGCCTCGGCGGCATTTTTGTGGAGGTCCTGAAGGATGTCCGCAGCGGTCTTGCCCCACTCTCTTATGGCGAAGCCTACTCGATGATACATTCCCTGCGCGGCTACAAGATAATCCAGGGCACTCGCGGTCAGGCAGGCATCAATGAAGCGAAATTTGCAGAGGTGATAGTACGGCTCTCCACCCTTCTCCGCTTTGCCACGGAGATAAAGGAGATGGACATCAACCCTCTCCTCGCCGACGAAAACGGAGTGACTGCCGTAGATGCGCGAATATACATAGAAAAGAGGAAATAAGATTGCAAATAAAAAAACACTTGTCTGACCACAGTTTGCAGACAAGCGTTTTTTTATTGGGATAAGGAAATCATTCTGTTTTTTCCTTTATAGCATTGGAGATGATTTCTGCCATTTTTCTCACACCTTTTTCATTGGGGTGTATTCCGTCGGGGAATAGCAAGTCGCTACCATCGGCGAAAAGCGTGTGCAGGTCGATGACATTCAATCCATACTCTTTAGCCACTTCAAGTTGTATGGGGATAATGTTGTTTGCTATGATTGATTCGTTGATATCCCAAGAAGACTTGAATGCAGGAAGCGGAGTGCAAAGATAAATCTTTGGCTTGACATCCATCGGCAGTTTGTTCTTCTTGCCCTTTTTCTTTGTCGGGACATTCAGGCCGGGGCATAATTTGGCAATCAGATTCTTCAAATCCTGCTTGAACGACTCTCCATATTGCCAATTCTGGGGTTTGGAATCGTTGGTGCCAAGTTTGAGTATTACAATGTCTGGCTTGAAAGCCTGTGCATCCTGCCATGCCATTTCATTGGTGTAAGGAAAGTCTCCCTTGTCGAGCAATGTACGGCCGCTAACCCCGAAGTTCTTCACCCAGTAATCATTCCCCAACATTCGCTGCAGAAGTGCCGGGTATCCATGTTGTTCTGCCATGTCAATGCCATGGCCGTCGGTAATGCTGTTGCCGACACATGCCACACGTATGGCATCCTGCTTGGGTGTCTGGCGGGCTTTCAGCCAGTTTCCAAGGTCGTCCAACATCTGGTTGTGGTATTTGAACCAAGGGCCGACACCCCAACCATGGTCTCCTGTGGGGTAAATGAACATGGCACATTCATTACCGGCATTTCTCATGGCGGAATAATAAGCCACGCCATTGGTGACAGGGGGAACCAATCTGTCATCGCTTGCCATAAGGATGATTGCTGGCGGTGTGAGATGTCGTTTCACTGCATTCTGGGTGGAGTATTTTTTCACCAATTCCGGGTCGTCCGAACCTTCCTTGCCGAGGAAATTCAAGCATGAATAAAGATGTGACACACGCTTGTCCATAGATATGACCGGATAGAAGAGAATGGTGAAATCTGGTCGGACATCAAAATCAGAAAGAGTTGAAATGACGGAAGCCAGATGTCCACCAGCCGAGAATCCCATTATTCCCACATCACGTGGATTGATTTTCCAATTGGCGGCAGAATCGCGTACGATTCGGAAAGTATTCTCAACATCGCTGATGGGGCGAGTCCTGTCACCGTTGGGCAGACGATAGTTCACCACGAAATATGCGATTCCCTGTTTGTTGAGCCACTCCGCCCATTGCGTGCCTTCATGAGTGTTGGACAGTACAGAATAGCCACCTCCAGGGATACCGACAATAGCCTTTCCAGAAGGATTTTCCGGAAGGAAAGCCACCATGTGCGCCTCATCGGCAAGATTGATCTTGAATGTTTTTGCAGTCTGGGCCTGCAGTGCACTTGTCAACAGCAACAGGCAGAAAAGCACTGATTTTTTCATTTGTAGTATTTTAAAGTAATGAATAGCATGCAAATGTAAGAAAAAAATCCCGCAACAAGACGACATTATGAGGTTTTAACAATCCATAATCCATTTAGCGAAAGAGCCTTTCCAAGAAGGCATGCTTCATCTTATCCACAATGGAAATAGGTATCCACCAGTTTTTGCACTTCTTCGGGATATTTTTCCACGGTCTGCCTCAGGTTCCTGTCATGGAAAGACTTCAAATGAGAGACGATGCTGTCAATCATTGACTCGCTGAACACGCCCTCAGCCTCATAATATCCACGTTGAGCCAGCAAACATTCAGCCGAAGCCTCACAACAGTCAGGCAAACATTCCAGTTCTGCCAGTCTGTTCTCGTTGGCCTTGTCGTGTATGTTTACATTGACGTATGTACGTTCAGCCAGTTCAAGAGCATCCTTCATTTCAAATCCCACCCTACAAGCCACACAAAGGCCGGCAAGCAGCTGGTAGATGTCCGCCGACCCGTCGGGCGACCTCATTTCCACGGTTTGCTTCTTTGAAGTGTCCGACATGGAAGGTTTTTCCTTTGGGTTTGCAATGCTGCACATGTCAACATCAGTAGTCCATCCTAAAGGCACCCTGACGAGCACCGAACGGTTTCTGTCACCCCAGCAGACATTGGTTGGAGCCTCCTGATGAGGCACAAGCCTGAAATAAGACATCGGGTTCTTGTTTCCGAAAGCAGTGATGCTTGGCGCGAGCTTCATCATCCCCGCAATCATTCGCCTTGCATAGTCGCTGAGCGCACCATTGTGGAGCATCATGTTGCGCCCATCCTTCATGATGCGCATGTGGATATGAAGTCCCGAACCAGCCTTTCCTGTGGTAATCTTTGGTGCGAAAGTGACATTCATCCCCATCTGGTATGCCAAGTTTCTTATCACCCATTTGGCAAGCATCAGCTGGTCGGCAGCCTTCTCCGCATTCACAGGCAAGAACTCTATTTCGTTCTGCTCATACACCTTCCCATTCAGCACGAAGTTGCCCACCTCAGAATGGCCATATTTGATTTGTCCACCAGTCTGTGCCACATAAAGCATGCATTTTGCCCTGAACTCATTAGCTTTGGCGTAAGGAGCCGACTCATGATATCCATGCTGGTCGACAGCAGGAAAACGACTGTCATCGTCGAAAATCACGTAATACTCCAACTCACCCATTGCCTGAAACTCCATGCCCGTGACCTTTTTGAAAGCAGAACAAGCCTTTGCCAAAGTATGCTCCGGGGCGCTCTCAAGCAATTGTCCGTCCTTGTCGAAGAAGGAGCAGAGCATTGCCAGCGTGGGAATTTCCGCAAAAGGGTCTACAAAGGCCGTGGAAAAGCGAGGCAGCACATACAAGTCGCTACTGCCAGCCTTGACAAAAGAGAACAGGCTGCTGCCATCCACCCTTTCGCCACAAGAAAGCACAGTTTCCAGATAGTCCTTGTCGTTGATTACGAAATTCAAAGTCTTCAGTTTTCCATCCCCTCCGGGATACATGAAATTCACCATCTTGATTTGATTGGTTTCGATGTAATGGATGATGTCATCCTTGGTGAAATCATCGGATGGCTTTTGAAGAAATGCCACAATGGGATTGGCATTCATTTCGAATGTGTTCATAGTTTGTAGATTTTTATGTTGTCGAATAATTAATGCAAAAATAGAAATAAATAGGTTGATTGCCAAATTTTAGGCGACGATTTTTTGAAGTTTAGAAAAGAAATACTTACATTTGCAATCCGACAACATAAAAGGGCATGCAACTGCTATGCCGTCATTATTGTAAATCAGAGCCAAGCGATAAAAAACCTAATTACAAACCAACTATATCATGACCAACAAGAAATACGGACATTTCGATGATGCGAACAGGGAATACGTCATCACCGACCCACAGACCCCGTGGCCTTGGATCAATTACCTGGGCAACGAAGATTTCTTTTCTCTCATCAGCAACACTGCCGGTGGCTATTCATTTTACAAGGATGCCAAGTTCCGCCGCCTGACACGCTATCGCTACAACAATGTGCCAATGGACAACGGAGGCAGATATTTCTACATCAAGGATGGCGACACGGTGTGGAATCCCGGTTGGAAACCATGCAAGACCCCACTCGACTTCTATGAGTGCCGTCATGGCATGAGCTACACCCGCATCACATCGAGGAAAGATGGGATAGAAGCCAGCGTGCTGTTCTTCGTACCGCTGAAGAGCTGGTGTGAAGTGCAAAAGCTGACATTAAGCAACACCACCGATAAGCCACGCAAGCTAAAACTATTCTCGTTCGAGGAATGGTGCCTTTGGAATGCCGCCACCGACATGGAGAACTTCCAGCGCAACTTCTCCACTGGCGAAGTGGAAATAGAAGGTTCGGTAATCTATCACAAGACAGAATACCGCGAGCGCCGCAACCACTATGCCTTCTACAGCGTCAACACCCCCATCGATGGTTATGACACCGACCGTGAAACCTTCGTGGGTCTCTACAATGGCTTCGAAGCTCCCGATGCCGTAATGGAAGGCAAGCCACGCAACAGTCACGCCCATGGCTGGAGCCCCATAGCCTCACATTATATGGAAGTGGAGCTCCAACCTGGCGAGAGCCGCGACTTCATCTTTGTTTTGGGATATGTGGAAAACGAACAGGATGAGAAGTTCGTTGCCCCACAAGTAATCAACAAGGCCAAGGCCAAGGCAGCCATTGCACAATACGACACCACGGAGAAAGTGGATGCCGCGTTTGAACAGCTCCATGAGTATTGGGACAGTCTGCTTGACATCTTCGTAGCCGACACCGGCAACGACAAGCTCGACCGCATGGTGAACATCTGGAACCAGTATCAATGCATGGTGACCTTCAACATGTCGCGCTCGGCATCATTCTTTGAGAGCGGCATAGGCAGAGGCATGGGCTTCCGTGATTCCAACCAAGACCTTGTAGGATTCGTGCACCAGATACCCGAAAGGGCTCGACAGCGCATCATCGACATCGCCTCCACCCAATTCCCCGACGGAGGGTGCTACCATCAATACCAGCCATTGACGAAACGAGGCAACAATGACATCGGCGGCGGCTTCAACGACGACCCCTGCTGGCTCATCTTCGGCACCGTGGCCTACATCAAGGAGACAGGCGACTTCACCATCCTTGACGAGCCAGTGCCTTTCGACAACCAACCCGGTTCGGAAGTTCCACTCATGGAACACCTGCGAGTGTCATTCGACCATGTGGTGAACAACCTCGGTCCTCACAAATTGCCACTTATCGGACGCGCCGACTGGAACGACTGCCTCAACTTGAATTGTTTCTCATGGGATCCAAACGAATCATTCCAAACCACAGAAAACAAGACTGAAGGCTCGAAGGCGGAAAGTCTGATGATTGCCGGACTATTCGTAGTGACAGGCAAAGAGTATGCCGCCCTCTGCCGCAGGATAGGCAAAGAAGAAGAGGCCACCCGTGCAGAGAAGCATGTAGAAGAAATGGAAGATGCCGTGAAACGCGATGGCTGGGATGGAGAATGGTATCTCCGCGCCTACGACTATTACGGCAGGAAGATAGGTTCCAAGGAAAACGAAGAAGCCAAGATCTTCATTGAGAGTCAGGGATGGTGCACGATGGCCGGCATTGGTGCCGACGAGGGCATGGTGTCACAGTCGCTCGACTCTGTGAAGAAATACTTGGAATGCGAACACGGCATAGTGCTCAACAATCCTGCATTCACAAAATACATATACGAATACGGAGAGATAAGCAGCTATCCTGAAGGCTACAAGGAGAATGCTGGCATCTTCTGCCACAACAACCCATGGGTGATAATCGGCGAGACATTGGCAGGCCGTGGCGATGACGCATGGAGTCACTATCGCAAGATATTGCCAAGCTATGTGGAAGAAAAATACAGCACCCTCCACAAGGTAGAGCCTTATGTGAATTGCCAGATGGTGGCTGGCAAGGATGCCGCCCGTCCCGGTGAGGGCAAGAACAGCTGGCTGACTGGCACAGCGGCATGGATGTGGCTCACTGTGAGCCAGTACATCCTCGGCATCAAGCCCGATTACGACGGTCTGCTCATCGACCCTTGCGTGCCTGTCACAGCCTTGGACTATTCAGTGAAGCGCAAGTTCCGCGATGCAGAATACCGCATCCGCATCCGCAATCCCAAAGGCATCAACCGCGGAGTGGAAAGCGTGGAAGTGGATGGCACACTGATAGAGGGCAATGTCATACCTTACACCCCGGGCAGCCATGAAGTAATAGTAATCATGGGATAACCCCCGCTGCTGTCCGGATGGACAAGCTACGGCCTGAAAAGTCAACAAACATATTGTATTGAATATGGCATATTGACTTTTCAGGCCGTTTCTTTGCAGAAGTGTCTTTTAACCTGCTGAGATTGTATTATTTCATCATGTCAATCAAGGCATTCTTCTCCACAGTCCAGTCCTTTCTCTTGGACAGTTCGCAAGCCTTCCCCTGAAACATCTTGGCAGCTTTCTTGTCACCTTTCAACTGCCAGTCGAGCCATGCCAGGGCAACCACAGAGAACTCGCCACCGTGTGCCTCGCGGTAGGTTCCGCCATGTCCCACAGGGAAGTTGGCAGCCAATGCCGGCACATGTTTGATGCGATGGAAGTCATCCATGCCGTTCTCGTAGGCGATGTCTTTCTCCCCGCCGAGGATGTAGATGATGGATGAGTGGATTTCATTGAGTTTCGACTTCGGTGGCATCGGCATGCCTCCCACTGCACTACCCGCATTCTGTTGGTTGAAGAGTCCGCTATTGCAAATCATGAGGGTTTTGATGCGTTGGTCGGCGCAGTTGAAGAGTGTCTGCAATCCACCACATGACATTCCAGCCACACAGATGTTCTTCACATCGATTTTCTGATAATAAGGGGATTTGGGGTCTGCGTTCTGTGCGATTACCCAGTCGATGGACTCTATCTGCTGCTCCGTCCTGGACATGGGGCCTCTGAAAGGCTTCTCGTCCATAGGGATGAATCCCGTGGCCACCACGATGTATCCATAAGAAGCTATCTCGTTGAGGAACTTGTAGTGCTCCCAGGGAGAGTTGGTGCAAGCACCATTGCCCCACACAAGCACTGGCAGCTGTTTTTTCGCGCTGAAAGCCGAGAGGTCCTGCGGCACAAACACCGTATGCTCGCTCAGCGATGCCTCCTCTTTCATGACGGCCTTGAACGGGCCGGTGCCGCCTTCTTCCACGATACGCGACTTCGGTCCTCTTGCAGCATTGAGGAAGTTGACCATCTTCTGCAGGTTCTCTTCAGAGTACATTCCCATGCCATGTCCACCCTCCGGCACAAAGGTTGCCTCGGTCTTCACCCCAGCAGCAGTGAGTGTCTCAAAGAACTCCTTGCCTTGGCAGCAAGGCACCACGTTGTCCTTCTCTCCATGGAAGATGATGATTGGCGGGTCGTTTTTGTCCACATAAGTGGTGGCGCTTAGACTGCGATATTTGTCAGGATTCTGCGACAGTTTGGAATTGAGCAACTTGTCCTCCGGACTGTCAGCCCCCATCTGCATGTGGTCGCCACAATCCATGTTGGTGAGGTCGATAGGTCCCGACCAGTCGCAGGCGGCATTTACGGCACTGCTCTCGCGGGTGTATTTACCGAGTTGTCCTTCCAAGTCGATGTTGACGGTGCCCACAGTTGCGGTCTTCTGCCCACTGGTTGTGGCGGTGACCGACGAGAGGTGGCCTCCAGAGGAGAATCCGCTAGTGGCTATGAAGGACGTGTCGAACTTGTATTTGCTGGCCTCACCACGCACGAAACGCACGACAGCCTTGATGTCATGAAGTTGTGCCGGCCATTCCGCATCCATGCTGGAACGGTGGTTGGGGCACACCACGGCATATCCTGCATCGAGCAAAGCCTTGACGATGGTGCCAATGTCTGCCATTTTCTTGCTGTTGTTGCTGAACCATGCACTGCCATAAATGTGTATTACCACGGGATAGGACGCCTTCTCCACTTTTGGCAAGTAGATGTCGCAGGTGTGATAAGCCTGGTCATCACCGGCATAGTTGACATCCTCCCATTTCTGCGAGGTTTCGAGGTTCACTTCCCTTTGAAAGCCACCGAAACCGCCGAAGCCTCCTTGCGGCTGTGCCATCATTGTCGCCGTGGCACATAGCATCAATGCTGAAAGCAAATATTTTCTCATGTTCTTTAGATTTTATGGATTCTTATTTGATTATCATTTTCCTT
>CAMJLI010000059.1 GCA_946406585.1 uncultured Prevotellaceae bacterium
TAAAAATGAGAGTGTGCCAAATTATTCATTTTGACACACCCCCTTTATTTCAATCCTGTCCTCTCTATGTTTTATTCCCGCCTTTTTTACTTCTTGACAAACTTGCGTATGCCAACAGGTGTCCTTACGATATAAATGCCGTTGGGTAAAGATGACAGAGAGATGGTGGCTTGTCCGTTGGAACCGACAGCCTTACGTGAGCAGAGCCTTCCACCGATGGTATAAACTTCAGCAGTAGCACCAGGACGATGGCCTGTCAGCAGAAGTTGGCCATTTTGCATGGAAAGCGCGGGAGCATTCGGGATGTTCTCAATGCCTGCAAGCGCATCTGAATACATGCCCTCCACTTGCGATCTCATCATCATTGTTATTTGAAGCAATTCGGTGATTATTCCCTTGACCTCTCCCATGAATTCTGGGAAATTCTCCTCAGAGAAGTACTCTTTCAAAGGATAAGCGGAATTGTCGCTGGTGAAGACGATGAGGGGATCAACCGTCCACTCCTCCTCCTCTTCATCATAATAAGGAGCAAGTCCCAGCAAGCCGCTTGGGATGAGATTATTGTTGTAGTAGAAGTAGCCGCTCATCTTGGTGCCGAGCAAGGTCAAGAATTGCTGTACTTCTGCCTCACTCTGAAAATCGGGGGCGCTGGAGGTGGTGGTTAAGAAATCGTAGAGGTCAGGTATGTTGCCTTTGGCTTGCAAGCGTCCCATGACATCTATGTTTAAATTCAAAGATTGAAGACCTATGTTCTTGATAACCAGCCCACTTTCATCGAAATCAAAAATACCATCTTCCAGATTGAGTGTGCCTGGTGCATTCAAATCCAATGAGAGGAGCGTATTTCCTTCATTCTTGGCAGAGTATGAGAATTTGACACCTGTTCCCGGCTGGTAGCCCACACGGTTCATTTCGAAATCGAATGTTCCAGTATCGCTACCTTTGACAAATGCCATGGAATTGGCACCCGAGCTTGATTTGCTCTTGGCGAAAGATGCCTTCATGCTGACGATGAAACCGTTTTTCAGCGGATCCCAGTCTTCTGTCAACACGGAGAGGTCGAAAGTGAAAGTGGCAAGCATCAGTTGCTTGCTGCCCTGTGTCATTGTAAAGTCCACTTTTTCAGGCACTTCAAGGGAAACGAGCTTCACTCCATTCATATAGTCATTGATGACGTCAGAACCTTCTCCGTCCTCATCTTCCCACTCATCTTCCTCGTCTTGCTCTATAGGCAAATAGACGGTCTTTTTTGCTCCACTGGTTGTCATCTTGAACACACAGAGTGCGCCTTTGTCGTCGTTGAAAGCGAACTGCAGGTCATTTGCGGGTCCCTCTTTCACCCAACGGCCGTTGACTGCCTTGAAATGGCCGGTGAAGTTGGCAGTACGCACCAAAAGCAAGTAGCCGTCGGAGATGCCAAAATGTGGTTCGGTGACCACCGTCCTCATCGTCTCAAGACTGCTCAGACCCCAGCTGGTGATTTCGTCTGTTTCATACTCTGTAATACGGTAGAGCAAGCTTGCAACATTGCGGTAGGCTTCCACATCCCAATTGTTGAGCAAGTCTATTCCCAACTGATTGAAAAAATCCTTGTCAGAAGTGGCCTGGGCATTGGAAAAGGTACAGCATGTTGACAACAACATCACAAATAGAAGTAATCGTTTCTTCATAGATAAAACACGATGCAGCACTTGTTAACATTATGAAAAACACTCTCAATAAACAGGTTGCATATAAGAAATGCCAATAGCCTCGGTGCTGCTTTACAAGACTGGAACATTCATTATGTGCGCAAATATAATCATTATCTTGTAATAATGCAAATAAAACAAGCACATTTCATTTGTCCTTTTTTTACGCACCAATTTACGATTTTGGGGGAAATGCTTTTATGTTGTCGATTTTTTGCTTATTTTTGCGAACAAAAGGAAAAGTCAGAAAAATTTAAATAATACAGAAATGTTCAAGAAATTCATGTTGTTTTCTATTCTGCTATCCATGTATTCAACAATGCTGTTAGCAGAGCCTACGGAATTTGTGGTAGGGAATGCAAAAATCTGTGTGGAGTTCTATACACCACAGACAGTGCGGGTGGTGAAGTCACTCAAAGGCCACGATTATGAGAAACAGAGCCTGGTGGTGACTGCCAAGCATGAGGACGTGAAGGTAAGCTGCAAAGGCAACACCGTGAGCAGCAGTGCCCTATCGGTGAAGGTAGACCCCAAGACTGGTGCTGTCACTTTTACGGCGAAGGGGAAAACTCTGCTTCGCGAACGTGGAGCAGCCACCTTTGAGCCTCGCACCGAAGGCCCGGATGCAGGCAAGTTCCGTGTCACACAGACGTTCTCACTCGACAAGGATGAGGCAATCTACGGACTGGGAACAATCCAAAACGGAAAGATGAACCGCCGGGGCGAGCACAAGCTGATGGAACAGTCGAACCTGGAAGACTTCCAAAACGTGCTGCAGAGCATCAAGGGATGGGGCATCTTCTGGGACAACTATTCACGCACGCAGTTTGATGATGATGCCGCCAAGGGCATGTCGTTTTCTTCAGAGGTTGGCGACTGCATAGACTACTATTTCATGTATGGCGGTTCGGCCGACGGAGTGATTGCACAAATGCGCCAAATATCGGGCGACGTGCCCATGTTCCCTCTGTGGACCTACGGCTTCTGGCAGTGCAAGGAGCGCTACAAGAGTGCCCGTGAACTGTTGGGCGTGGTCGACAAGTACCGCGAACTGCAAGTGCCGCTCGACGGCATCATCCAGGACTGGCAGTACTGGGGCTCCAACTACCTATGGAACGCCATGGACTTCCTCACAGAGGAATATGCCGATGGCGAGAGGATGATTAGCGACGTGCACAAGAAGAACGCCCACTTCATGATAAGCATCTGGGCAAGCTTCGGACCAAAGACGAAGGCTTACCGACAGCTCGACGAGAAGGGATTGCTCTTCGACTTCGAGACATGGCCGCAGAGCGGGCTTACCTTCTGGCCGCCACGCATGGACTATCCTTCGGGCGTGCGTGTCTATGATGCTTTCTCGCCCGAGGCACGCGACATCTACTGGCAGAATCTGAAAAACCTCTTCAACAAGGGCACCGACGCCTGGTGGATGGACTCCACCGACCCCGACTTCTTCAACCCCAAGGAGTCTGACTACGACCACAAGGCTGGCTCCAATGGCACATGGCGCTCGCTGCGCAATGCCTTCCCACTGGAGACCGTGCGCGGCGTATATGAGGCACAGCGCAAGGAGTCGGACAAGAAGCGTGTGTTCATCATGACACGCTCTGCCTTCGCCGGACAACAACACTACGGTTCGGGAATGTGGAGCGGCGACGTGGCCTCCTCGTGGGACATGCTGCGCAAGCAGGTGCCTGCCGGACTGAGCTACTCGTTGACGGGTTGTCCCAACTTCAACACCGACATCGGTGGTTTCTTCTGTGGCTCGTACAACACAAGGGGTGGCGGCTCGGCTCCGAAGAACCCACAATTCCAAGAGCTCTACATACGCTGGATGCAATACGGACTGTTCTGCCCTGTCTTCCGCAGTCACGGTGCCGATGCTCCTCGCGAAATCTGGCAGTTCGGCAAGAAAGGCGAGCCTGTGTATGACGCCATCGAGAAGCAGATTCGTCTGCGCTATCGACTGATACCTTATCTGTACAGCACCGCATGGCAGGTGACCAGCAACAACGAGAGCTACCTGCGCCCCCTGTTCAGCGACTTTGCCGCCGACAAAAAAGTGTGGGACATGGCCGATGAGTTCATGTTCGGCCGCAGCATTCTGGCATTGCCCATCCTCAACCCGCAGTACACTCAAGAAAAGATAGTCCGCGAGGATGCCATGACAGGGTGGGACCGCAAGGACGTGAAAAGCAATGGTGCGAATAGTGAACAGGTGGCATGGAACGAACCCAAGACCGCCACGAAATATCTGCCGAAGGGCGCCGACTGGTTCGACTTCTGGACGGGGAAACAATATAAGGGCGGCCAAAACGTGACCTTGCAGACTCAGCTCGACCGCGTGCCGATGTTCGTCCGTGCCGGCAGCATCCTGCCTTTAGGCGAGGAGATGCAATACGTGGGCGAGAAGAAATGGGACAACCTGGAGATACGTGTCTATCCCGGTGACAATGCCACTTTCACCCTATATGAGGACGAAGGCGACAATTACAATTACGAGCGCGGTCAATACACAGAGATCGCCTTCCATTGGGCAGATGCCAAACACACGCTCACCATCAGTCCACGCAAGGGCCAATTCCCTGGAATGCTGCAACAGCGCCGCTTCACCATCCTGCTTCCCGGCCAAGCCCCCTCAGAAGGCAAGACCGTGGAATACAATGGCCAGGAAATGACGTTGAAATTATAAACAAACAACACATCATTCATAAGACAAAATTAAAAAATGAGAACATTTTTCAATGTAGAAGATCTTGGCGACCTTAAAGCAGCCCTTGCCGAGGCACAAGAAGTGAAAAAAAACAGGTATGCATACCAGCATCTTGGAAAGAACAAGACGCTGCTGATGATATTCTTCAACAACAGCCTGCGCACACGCCTGTCAACACAAAAGGCAGCCACCAACCTGGGCATGAATGTCATAGTGCTCGACGTGAACGCTGGAGCATGGAAACTGGAGACCGAACGTGGTGTCATCATGGATGGCGACAAGAGCGAGCACTTGCTTGAGGCCATCCCCGTGATGGGCAGCTATTGCGACATCATTGCCGTGAGGTCGTTTGCCGGACTCACCGACAGGGAGTTCGACTATGCAGAGACCATCGTAGGACAGTTTGTAAGATACAGCGGCAGACCAGTCATCGCCATGGAGACCGCCACCGTACATCCACTGCAAGCTTTTGCCGACCTCATCACCATCGAGGAATACAAGCCTGTGGCACGACCCAAGGTGGTCCTGACATGGGCACCCCACTGCCGGGCACTGCCACAAGCCGTTCCCAACTCCTTCGCACAATGGATGAATGCCGCCGACGTGGACTTCGTAATCACTCATCCCGAAGGTTATGAACTGGACCCGAAATTCGTGGGTGGAGCACGCGTGGAATACGACCAGCGAAAGGCTCTTGAAGGTGCGCATTTCGTATATGCCAAAAACTGGAGCTGCCCCGGCGTGACCAACCCGGCCGACTATGGCAAGATACTGAGCCGTGACATGGACTGGACCATCGACACCGAACACATGTCGTGGACCGACAATGGATATTTCATGCACTGCCTGCCTGTGAGAAGAGGACTCATCGTCACCGACGACGTGATTGAGAGCGACCACTCCATCGTCATCCCAGAAGCAGCCAACCGCGAAATATCGGCTGAGACTGTCATCAAGCGAGTGCTCGAAAGCGGCATCTGACAAAATACAAAGACCAATAGGCGTCAGACAATATACGATAGTTGTTTACATTTTATCTGAATCTTGACAGCAGCAAGGACACACATGCAGTGAGTCCTTGCTGTTTTTTTCACCTTTAAGATGCAAAATATAGAAAAAATATGTAATTTTGCAGACCAAAATAAGAATATCAAGACATGGACAGATACATTATCTTTGCTCCAAAAGGCAAAGGGAGGTTTGCAAACCGACTTGGCGAACTCTACTTGACTATCGGAGATCACATCGACATGGAGAAAGCCGAAGGACGACACCTGCAATTCTGCAAGGTCTTCCTTAGTGACGCACAAAACCAATACGAGGAACTTGTACAATCCCCGCTTTATGTCGACATCATCTCCACTGCTGCCAATTCAATAATAGAACAACCACCTCTCGACGGTTCAAAAATCACCATCATGGTGAAAACCACCGACGATGCCGACAACTTCATCATGCACAGCATACGCCTGGCTGAAGAGGAGACACGCGGAGCCAACTCGTACATCCAGACCATGCTCATCTTCAACAAATACCTTGACAGCATCAAGGAAATGGGCATCACGATGAAAGAGCAATGTGTCAGGACATGGATATACGTCGCCGACATCGACGTGAACTATGAAGGAATGGTGAAGGCGCGCAACGACATCTTCCGCAACCAAGGGCTGACACCCGACACCCACTTCATTGCGAGCACAGGCATCGGCGGGTTCTCGCAGACACGCAGCGCATCGGTGGCAATCGACTTCCTCACATTCCCCAAAGTGAAGGAGAGCGACAAGAAATACCTGCAAGCTCTCGAAAACCTCAACCACACCCACGAATACGGTGTGTCGTTCGAACGTGGCACACGACTGACCCTCAACGGCAAGCAGACATTTTTCATTTCCGGCACTGCCAGCATCGACAAATACGGCAAGGCGATGTATATCGGAGACATCGAGAGACAGACAGCACGCCTCCTGGAAAACATCGGAGCACTGCTGCACGACGGAGGGGCGACAATGAACGACATCCAATATTTCAACGTCTATCTGAGAGACCCTTCCGACCGCGACCTGGTCGAGGGATTCCTCAACAAAGCCTACCCCAACATTCCACATGTGCTGTTGCAAGGCAAGGTGTGCCGGCCTGAGTGGCTGGTGGAGATGGAATGTGTGGCAATAAAGGCAGATGCCTCATGCTGAGAAAACTTGGAATACGCCCTTTTGAATTGTTGGCAATTCTCGCTTGGGGAATTGCCTGCTGGGGATTCTTCCAGTTTTTCTACCCTTACCATTTCTTCTACCAAGAGCAGAACCAGCTGTTCCTGCTCACAAGTGAATACTTGCTCTCTTACCGTGAAAAGCCGGCATGGCTGGCTTGCATGGCAGGCGACTTCCTCACACAATTCTACTACTACCTGTATGCCGGTGCCGCCATCCTCACCCTGGCGCTGCTCACAATAGGCGACTTGGCACGACGGGCGTTGCAGCATGCCGGCATCAAAAGGGGGTGGGCATTTGCTTGCGCCATCATCATCATGACCATGGAAGCCATCTTCTGCCTGAAAACGGAATATAGGCTGTCATCACTCATGGCTCTTGGGGGCGGCCTGTTTTCCTACCTGTTGCTGAGCCCGCTGTTCAAGCACGGACGGTGGACGGCAGCAGTCGTCATGGCGGCAGCATCCATACCAGTTTACTGCATGTTCGGCTATGGGCTATGGGCGTTTCAGGCTCTCGTCATCATCTATACGTGCTTGCACCACAGTGGCAAGCCTCTCACAATGAACATCACAATCCTGGGATTGACAGTGGCCCTGACAATAGCATTGCTGGCCTCAGGACTACACGGCTACAACCTGAATGCAAGCAGCGCGATGACTTATCCGGGAATCGGCAAGCCTGCCATGCCAGATTTCATCCTTGAAAAAGACCTCGCGGCAGACAACGAATACCATTTCGGCAATTACAAGAAAGTGGAGCAAATGGTGGAAGGCGATGACAGCCCCACCGACGAAATGCTGTATTTCTACAACCTCGTGAAAGCACAAAAAGGGGAATTGCCCGACCATCTCCTGCGTTTCACCCCCAACCAACTGGGTACGTTTTATCAGATAGGCCCCAAGAGCAACAAACTAACCATCATCAACATGAACGAGCTCTACTGGGCTCTTGGCGACATGACACTCACCGAACGCGCCGCAATGATGACCAACGTGTTCTCTCCACAAAACCGCAACGTGCGCATGATAAAGCGACTGGCGGAATGCAACCTCGTCAGCGGAGACTCCCTGGCGGAACAGAAATACCTACGTCTCCTGCAAAAGACATGGGCATATGCCGATTGGGCAAAGCTCATGGCACAAAAGGAACCAAAAGCCTTCAGATACATACTCGAAAAGAAGCAGTTCGCCAACCAAGCTGACACAATCAGACTGTCGGACAACCTGCACAGGGTGATGATGGAACTGCTCGACTCCAACCCCGACAACATCGTGGCGCTCGACTACATCCTCTGCAGCACTTTGCTGCTGAAGGACATAGAGAACTTCAAGCGCGACTACGACAGATATTGCCACAACCTGGGGCGCGACCGCATCAAGCCCATCTATCAACAGGCTCTCATAATCTATCTCGTAGGTACCAACGCCCCAAAAGAGAAATGGCAGGAGTACATTTTCGACACCGCCCAAATGTCGCTATTCATGGAATACAACAACAAGCGCAAGGACCCGAAATACAAAGACACCTACTGGTATTATTTCGACACTGCAAAAACTCCCAAGCCATGACCTTCCAAAAGATAGCAAGAATTGCTGCCGCAATAGCTCTGACACTGCTTGTGATGGCATGCACACCATCACCCGACAACGTGATGAAGGTTGACAGGCTGCCCAACATCTATCCCGACTATGCCAATATAACCATACCAAGCAACATGGCACCTCTCAACATGCTGCTGCGAGACGAGGTGGAGGCAGTGGAACTGAAAGCTCTCTGCGGAAACACCGAACTGGTGGTGAGAGAGAGGGGCAATGCAATTCGTTTCGACATCGACGAGTGGAAATCGTTCATCACCGAATGTACCGGCAAACAGGCCACCGTCACCATCACTTCGCTCAAGGATGGACAATGGACCCAATACGCTCCTTTCCACTGGAATGTGTCTGCCGACACCATAGACCCATACCTCACCTACAGGCTCATAGAGCCTGACTACGAAATCTATCAAAACCTTTCCTTGCGAGAGCGATGCCTCGAGAACTTTGAAGAACGTGCAATAGCCGACTATGGCCTGGTGGGAAACAGATGCATGAACTGCCATACTTACGGACAACAAGACCCGTCCCTATCCATGTTGTACATCAGGGGGGAGGGCGGCGGTGCCATTCTCAACCGCAACGGCAAACTCACAAAACTCAACATCAAGACTGACGACATGGTGTCGGGAAGCGTATACTTCTGCTTCAGTCCCAACGGACGATACATCACCTTCTCCACCAATGTCATCATACCAGCTTTCCATGCAGCCCCAAGAAAAAGGCTCGAAGTGTTTGACAACGCTTCCGACGTGTATGTGGCAGACCTGGACTCTCATGCCATCATCAAGAACAAACTGCTCAGCGACAGTTCCTCGTTTGAGACATTCCCCACTTTCTCTCCCGACGGGAAATACATCTATTACTGCGTGTCTCCCAAGGTGAAACTGCCAATGCAACTGAAGGAAATGCGCTACAGCCTGTGCCGCATTGCCTTCGACGAACAAACTGGCTCCTTCGGCGAAACAGTGGACACAGTCTTTTCCGGACCTCTGCACAACTTGTCTGTGTGCCATCCTCGCATCAGTCCCGACGGCAGACTTATCGTGTTCTCAGTGGCTGAATACGGCACGTTCCCCATCTGGCACCAGGAGGCAGACTTGCAAATGATGAACCTGCAAACTGGCGAGATGTGCGACATGAGCATTGCCAACAGCGACAAGAGCGACACCTACCACAGTTGGGCGTCAAACAGCAGATGGCTCGTCTTTGCATCAAAGCGCGACGACGGACTCTTCGGCAAACCATATTTCTGCCATATCGACAAAAATGGAAAAGTGGACAAGCCTTTCGTGCTGCCACAACAAGACCCTGAATTCTACGACAACACTCTCAAATCATTCAACGCCCCAGAACTGGGCAGCGGAAAGTTACCTTTCGATGCTTGGGACGTGAAAAAAGCCACAGAAGGTGCAACAATCGACTTCAAATCTGTCATTTTAAAATAAAAATTCTCATATATTTTGCATTCTGCTTGTCTTGCACTAACTTTGCTCGCTCAAAAGGAGAATGTCAAACCATCATCAAGCCCATGGCAAATCTAAGATTTCAAGTAGTAGAAGAAGCTTTCAAGAAAAAGCCCCTGGAAATTGAATCACCAACAGAACGTCCTTCCGTATTCTTCGGGAAATATGTGTTTTCACGCGACAAGATGTTCAAGTATCTTCCCCGCGACGTATACATGAAGATGGTTGACGTCATCGACAATGGCGCACGCCTCGACCGCTCCATCGCCGACGCCGTGGCGAAAGGCATCAAACAATGGGCTGATGAAAATGGGGTGACACACTATACCCACTGGTTCCAACCTCTCACCGAGGGAACAGCAGAGAAACACGATGCATTCATAGAACACGACGGCAAAGGCGGACTTCTTGAGGAATTCAGCGGCAAATTGCTCGTGCAACAAGAACCTGACGCGTCATCGTTCCCAAACGGCGGCATACGCAACACCTTCGAGGCTCGCGGATACTCTGCATGGGACCCCACCTCGCCAGTGTTCATCATCGACGACACCCTCTGCATACCCACCATCTTCATATCTTACACTGGTGAGGCTCTCGACTACAAGGCACCACTGCTAAGGGCCTTGAGAGCAGTCAACAATGCAGCCACCGAGGTGTGCCACTACTTCTACCCCGACGTGAAGAAAGTGACATGCAACCTGGGATGGGAACAAGAATACTTCCTCGTGGACGAAGGGCTTTACAGCGCACGACCCGACCTCATGCTTACAGGACGCACCCTCATGGGACACGACTCGGCAAAGAACCAGCAGATGGACGACCACTACTTCGGAACCATCCCCGACAGGGTGCAGGCTTTCATGAAGGACTTGGAGGTGCAAGCCCTTGAATTGTCAATTCCCGTCAAGACACGGCACAACGAGGTGGCACCAAACCAGTTTGAGCTGGCTCCCATCTATGAGGAAACCAACCTCGCCATAGACCACAACATGCTCCTCATGTCGCTCATGAAGAGGGTGGCACGCAAACATGGATTCAGGGTGTTGCTGCACGAGAAACCTTTCGCCGGCA
>CAMJLI010000060.1 GCA_946406585.1 uncultured Prevotellaceae bacterium
CCATAACACTAAACTCACCTTCGAAGTCGTTCAACACCGCCGGACTGCAAATAGCCAACATCATCTGCAACGATGCAATGACAAGGGCCAAAATCGACCGGGCCATCAACATCAACGAGGTGTGCGACGTGAACCCTCTCGGAGTGGAAGGACTTGTCGCGGCTTACAACGACAGCGAATACTGGATCGACCAACTCTGCAATTACCTTCACGACAACTACATCTTCCTAAAAGGGCACCTGTCGTCTCATCTGCCTGAGGTGAAAATCATCTGTCTCGAAGGGACTTATCTCGTCTGGGTGGACATCACTCCCCTGGGGCTAACCTCCGACGAGGCGACAAAAATATTGCTTGACGAGGGCAAGGTGCTCGTCAACAGCGGAACGATGTATGGGCAAGATGCCGGGGAGGGCTTCATACGCATCAACATTGCCTGTCCTCGCAGCCAACTGCAGGAAGCATTGGACAGAATGACAAACACCTTGAACAAGACAAAAAAACAATAACACAACATACAAAACTACAACAATGGCACTCATAAAATCAGTAAAGGGCCTCACTCCAAAATGGGGCAAGGAATGCTATTTCAGCGAAACCGCCTCCATAGTGGGCGAAGTGGAGATGGGAGACGAATGTTCCATCTGGTTCAACGCCGTCGTCAGAGGCGACGTGGCTTATGTGAAAATGGGCAACCGCGTGAACGTGCAAGATGGAGCATGCGTGCATGTGACCAACAAAATTGGCCCAACCATCATAGAAGACGACGTGTCGATAGGACACAATGCCACCGTGCATGCCTGCACCATCCGGCAAGGTGCTCTCATTGGCATGGGGGCGACAGTCCTCGACAATGCAGACATAGGAAAGGGCGCCATCGTGGCTGCCGGGGCTCTCGTGCTGCAGGGCACCAAGATTGGAGACCATGAGATATGGGGCGGCGTGCCAGCCAAATTCATAAAAAAGACCCGACCTGGCCAGGCCGAGAGTTTTGCATCCCATTACGTGGGATATTCCAGATGGTATCTGGAAGAAGACGAGAAATAAGCAGGGGTTCAGAGCAACCCCACCTCGCCCAGCACTTTCTCCGTGGCGCCTACCTGTCCTTGGACAAAGGTACTCGCCACGGTGCTTGATTCCTCAAGGAACTTGCTGTCGGAAGAGAGGCGGTCCATGAGTTGGGCGAAATTGTCATCAGTGGCAATCTCAAAACCTCCACCTACCGACAACAGGCCTTGCGCCTCCTGAAAATTCTTGTTGTTGGGACCGAAGATCACCGGCATGCCCCATACCGCCGCCTCCAGCACATTGTGGATGCCTACGCCGAATCCTCCTCCCACGTATGCCACCTGACCGTATTGGTAGATGCTCGACAGCAACCCGAAGCAGTTGATGATCAAGCAATCCGCCTTTGACGCCTCTTCGGGGGTGGTCTGGGTGTAAAGCACCGACGACATCTTCAACTTGGACAATATCTGCCTGAGATGGTCCTCGCCGATCACGTGTGGTGCAATGATCAGGCGCCAGTCGCGATGCTCATTGAAATAATCGATGAACACATCCTCGTCGGGAGGCCAGCTCGACCCTGCCACAAACACCTTGTGGCCACGGCTGAATGCTTCGGCTATCGGCAACTGCTTGGCGGCTTCCTTGATCTGAAGCACACGGTCGAAACGGGTGTCGCCCACCACCATCACATCCTTCAAGCCCAAATCCTCAAGCAGCCGCTTGCTCTCCTCGTTCTGCACGAAAAAGCGGGTGACACATTTCAACACATGGGCATATTCACGGCCATACCAGCGGAAAAACACCTGGTCGGGCCTGAAAATGCTCGACACGCTATACACCGGCACCTTGCGGTGACGCAGTATGTGGAGATAGTTGTACCAAAACTCATACTTGATGAAAAAAGCCATCACAGGCCTCACCAGACGCAGGAAACGTATGGCATTGATACGGGTGTCGAGCGGCAGATAGCAAATGATGTCCGCTCCCTGATAGTTCTTCCTCACCTCATATCCTGAAGGTGAGAAGAAGGTAAGCAAAATCTTGTATTCCGGATGTCGCTGGCGCAGCAATTCCATCAACGGGCGGCCTTGTTCAAACTCACCCAATGATGCGGCATGAAACCACACATACTTGGCATCCGGGTCCACCTGTGACTTGAGCACGGAAAACGCCTCACGCTCCCCACGCCACATCTTGCGCACCTTCTCGTCGAAAAGACTGTAGATGGCCACGCCCAAAAGATACAAGTACATCAGGATGTCATACATGAGCAAACATGTGTACAAGGTTTCAGACCATGATGGTAAAACTATTCGCAAATCACTTGAGAACATCGACGGCCCTGCGCAGACGGCGAACCGTCTCTTCCTGGCCAAGGAAAGAAGAGATGTCGAACATGCCCGGGCCTTTTCCTATGCCTACAAGCGCCAGGCGGAACGCATTCATCACGTCGCCCAACTTGTATTCTTTCTTTTCCACCCAAGCCATCACCTCGCGCTCCTGGTTCTCAATGGAGAAGTCGTCTAGCGACTCCAGCAATTGCGCCAATTCTGTCATCACCTCGGCGGAATTCTCTTTCCAGCGCTTGCGTACTGTCTTCTCGTCATACTCTGCGGGAGGAAGGAAGAAGAAAGAACACAGCGGCCACAACTCCTTGACGAAGTCCACGCGGTCTTTCATCATGCCCACCACTGTCACTATGCGCTCGAATGGCTCGTCAATGCCATGGCCTGCCACGATGGGGGCAAACAGTCCTGCCACCTCCTCGTTGCTCTTGTTGAGCATGTATTCATGGTTGAACCAAATGCATTTCTTGTAGTCGAACCTTGCTCCCGACTTGGAGCACTTGTTCAGGTCGAACAGCCTCACCAACTTGTCGAGCGAGAACACTTCCTGGTCGGTGCCGGGGTTCCATCCAAGCAAGGCGAGGAAATTGATGATGGCCTCTGGGAAATAGCCATTCTCACGGTATCCTGCCGACACTTCCCCTGTCTTGGGGTCTGTCCATTGCAACGGGAACACGGGGAATCCCAACCTGTCGCCATCACGCTTCGACAACTTGCCCTTGCCCTCTGGCTTCAAGAGAAGTGGGAGGTGTGCGAAACGCGGCATGGTGTCCACCCAACCCAATGCCTGATAGAGCAGGACGTGAAGTGGCGAACTGGGCAGCCATTCCTCTCCTCTGATTACATGCGTGATTTCCATAAGGTGGTCGTCCACGATGTTGGCAAGATGGTATGTTGGCAATTCGTCGGCACTCTTGTAAAGCACCTTGTCGTCCACCACATCGCTCATGAACTTCACATCACCACGGATAATGTCGTCGATGTGAACTTCCACGCCTGGCTCCACCTTGAAACGAACCACATATTGGGTGCCGTCATCCAACAACTCGTCCACCTCTTCCCTACTCATGGTCAATGAATTGCGCATCGAGCCACGGGTATTGGCATCATATTGGAAATTGGGTGTCTCGGCGCGCTTGGCTTCCAGTTCCGCCGGCGTGTCGAAAGCTATGTATGCCTTGCCGTCCTCAAGCAACTGCTGCACGTATCTCTTGTATATCTTGCGGCGCTCACTCTGCCTGTAAGGACCATAATTGCCTCCTATCGACACTCCCTCGTCGAACTTGATGCCAAGCCATCTGAACGATTCAAGAATATATTCCTCGGCTCCAGGCACCAAACGGCTGGAATCGGTGTCCTCGATACGCAACACCAAACTGCCGCCATTCTGCTTGGCAAAAAGATAATTATACAAGGCAGTGCGTACACCACCGATATGCAATGGTCCCGTGGGACTTGGCGCAAAGCGCACCCTAACTTTGTTTTCTGACATTGTTGTGCTATTATATCGTAGGTAATCTAAATTATCTGTAACTATCATTCTTGTAGGTGCTATCATCAAAATTTGATCACCTACTTATTTTTTGCAAAATTAGTGTTTTTTTTCCGAAACAAGGAATATTTGACTTTCATTTGCCTGTTTTTCCTTTTTTTGCATGCACTTGAAGTGTTTTTCCCAAATGTATGCTATTCATATGCGCTCTGGCTTTACTTGTTATTGAACAAGGTGTCCCGAGATGCATTCATATCATTTCCCACACCCACCTTCATGGCATCCCACAAACTTATATTAGACGTATTTTTTACAAATTAGTCAAACTGCGCAAAACAAAAAAATGCTCATATTTCCCGCATATTTAAAAAATACAAAAAGAATGAAACAAATTGTAAATAATCTGAAACAACAAAGCAACCCTCCAAATCATATTATGAATTATCTTTGCATCACATTTAGACTTGTGCAAACAAACTAATCGTGTTATCGAACAATCCGCCTAATCCAAGATATCAAACATAAGAACTTCTCTACCTTATTAAAGATTGGAATTTTCTCTAACTAAAACATAAATTATCATGCATGTGAACCTAAGAAAAATCAACTGTTTGATTGTCCTATGCAGCTTTTTTGGAGTTACAAGCACAACACAAGCAGCAACAGAACCAGTTGGTACTCCTTCCATTGAAGAAGTGCAACAAAGCAAGAAAGTTACTGGCAAGGTAAGAGATTCCGAAGGAGAACTAATCGGTGCCACAGTCATGGAAAAAGGAACTTCCAATGGCGTCATCACCGACTATGACGGCAATTTCTCCATCGACGTCAACCCCAACGCCACTTTGGTGATTTCTTATGTTGGATATGTCACTCAGGAAGTAAGAGTGGGCAACCAATCCAACATCAACATCGTGCTGGATGCCGAGGGTGGCAACCTCAACGAGGTGGTTGTCATCGGTTACGGTACTCAGCGTCGTGAAGCAGTCACTGGTTCAGTGGCAAATGTCAATGGCGAGAAGCTAAACCAGATTGCAGCCACCAACGCAGCACAAGCCCTGCAAGGACGTATTGCCGGTGTGCTCATGACACAGACCTCTACACAACCAGGCGCTGAAATGCAAATCCGCATTCGTGGACAGCGCTCTCTTAGTGCTTCCAACGACCCACTCATCGTGCTCGACGGAATACCATTCATGGGACAGCTGTCGGACATCAACCCTTCTGACATCAAGTCCATCGACATCCTGAAGGATGCTTCCGCAACTGCCATTTATGGCTCTCGTGGTGCCAACGGTGTCATCATCATCACAACAGTAAAAGGTACCCAGGGCACTCCAGCCAAGGTTTCTTACAACGGATACGTAAGCTTCAAGAAAGTGTTCCACAAGTACCCGATGATGGACGGACCTACCTTCGCAAAGTTCCGCAAATATGCTGGAAAATACCAGAACTCCCTCGACGAGGACGACAACACCAACACCGACTGGCAGGACCTGTACTATCAGACAGGCGTGAGCCATAACCACGACGTGAGCGTGGCTGGCGGCACCAATGGTGGCAGCTACAGCTTCGGCGCTGGATACTACCACGATGAATCACCCGTCCCAACTCAGGCTTACGACCGTGTCAGCGTCCGCGGCAACTTCGACCAGATGGTGGGAAAATGGTTCCGCTTCGGACTTAGCACCAACACCAACTATCGCAAGACACAGGGCGTGAACGACATGTACGGCGTGCTGAGCAAGAGCCCTCTGGCAAGCCCATACGACAAGGATGGCAACATCAAGCGCTTCGTCACACTGCCTGCCGACGACCAGTCTGTGGTCACCAAGGATGTAGTGGAGAAATACAAGGATGTATGGCTCAACGAGAACAAGGGTATCGGTTCTTACAACACTCTCTTTGGCGAGGTGAAATGCCCATGGGTGGAAGGTCTGAGCTACAGAATCAACGTAGGTTTGAACTTCCGTTCATCCAAGGGTGGCAACTTCACTGGAACAGGTGTGAACAACAAGGACGAGAACGCTGTCAACGGCGGTGGCATCTCAGAGAACCAAACCCGCAACTGGGCTGTTGAGAACATTGTCACCTTCGACCGCACCTTCGCTGAAAAGCACAACATCAACATCGTGGGCATGTATTCAGCAGAAGAGACCACCTACGAGTCAACAGGAGCTTCCGCACAAAACATCCCAGCCGACTATTTCCAATACTACGCCCTTGACAAGGCTACAGGCGAGGTCAACCTCAACAACTACAACTATTGGCAGAGCGGCTTGATGTCGTGGATGGGACGTGTGATGTACTCTTACGACAACAAATACATGCTTTCTGCAGCCCTCCGCTCGGATGCATCATCACGACTCGCCAAGGGACACCAGTGGCATACTTATCCCGCAGTCAGCGCCGGCTGGAACATTTCACGCGAAGAATTCATGGAACCAATAACATGGGTGGACAACCTCAAGCTGCGCGTTGGTTACGGTGAGACCTCCAACCAGAGTATCAACCCATATTCCACACTCGGCGGACTTGCAGTACGCAACTACAACTTCGGCAGCACTTACATGGCAGGATATTATGTAAACGCTCTTCCAAACACCGAATTGGGATGGGAGTATTCCAAGACATGGAACTTCGGTATCGACTTCTCTTTGTTCAGTGGCAGACTCTACGGTTCGTTGGAATACTACATCCAAAAGACCAACGACATCCTGCTCGACGTGTCACTGCCCTCAACCTCTGGTGTGAGCAGCTTCACCGGCAACATCGGAAAGACTGAGAACAAGGGATGGGAGTTCACCCTGAATGGAATCATCCTCGACAACAAGAATGGATGGCACTGGGAGGCAGGCATCAACCTCTATGCCAACCGCAACAAGCTGACAGCCCTGGCATCTGGCGAAGACCGCGATGAGGGCAACCGCTGGTTCGTGGGCCATCCCATCGACGTCATCTACGACTACGAGTATGACGGCCTGTGGAATGCAGGAGATGTTTATAAGGTAACGGTAAAGAACGCCGACGGCACAACAACCGAGACCACCAACTTTGCAATTCTCGAACCAGGTGGCAACTTGGGTATGATCAAGGTGAAGTACAATGACGACGTACTCGATGCAAATGGTGTTCCAACACGTGCCATCGGTTCTGACGACCGTCGCATCATGAGCATGGAGCCAGACCTTATCGGTGGTTTCAACACCACAGTGGGTTACAAGAACTTCGACCTGAATGTCATTGGAGCTTTCCAAATTGGCGGCAAACTCATCAGTGCCATACACTCATCAAATGGCTATCTGAACATGCTTACCGGCCGTCGCGGACAGCTTGACATAGATTATTGGACTGAGGAGAACACCGGTGCCAAGTATCCGAAGCCAGGTGGCATACAAAGCGGTGACAACCCCAAATATGGTTCTACATTAGGTTATTTCGATGCCGGCTATCTGAAGATCCGCGCCATCACCCTTGGCTACAACTTCGACAAGCTGAAGGCAGTCAAGGACTTGGGCATCAGCCGTCTCCGTCTGTATGCCACTATCCAGAACCCATTCGTACTCTTCTCACCTTTCAACAACGAGAGCGGACTCGACCCAGAGACCAACTCTTGGGCTAATGAGAATACAGCCGTGGCTTACGGTGAGTATTCCGGCAAGCACAGAATGCCAATCGTAGGTTACAACACACCTGCCACACGCAATTTCCTGTTCGGTGTCAACGTCACATTCTAATTGGCAACTGGTAATCAACAAATGAAAATTTAATAAAGAAAAGATATGAATATGAAAACGAATAGCATCAAACATATACTCATTGCGGGCTTGTTGTGCTGTGGACTATCCACTACATTCACTTCCTGCTCCGACATCCTCGACGAGCAACCCCGCAGCCAGTTTGACCCAAGCTTCTTCACCACAAAGAAAGGCATCGAGGGCGGACTTACCTCACTATATGCACACTTGCGCTATTTCTATGGCAATGGATACTGGCTCAACATCTGCGAGACGGGTACCGACGAATATACTTATGCCCAGTCGGCTGACGGCAACTTCAAGGATGCCGACCTCTCGGGAGTAGGAAAGCTCACTTCCAGCAGCAGCCGCTCCGACCTGCTGTGGGGAACGGCTTTCGCCAACATCAATACCGCCAGCGGCATCATTGAGAACGGTGCTGCAGCAGGCATAAGCGACGCCTTGCTTGCCGAGGCTTACTTCTTCCGTGCCTTCGACTACTTCCTGCTCGTGCAGACCTTCGGCGGCGTGCCACTCGACCTGGGTGCCGGCGACCTGAAGTTCAACACCTCAACCGTGCGTACTTCCAAGCGCAACACTGTGCCAGAGGTTTACGATGCCATCTTCAAGGACTTGGAGAAAGCCGTAAACGACCTGCCAGAGACACCACGTCTCACAGGCGCTGTAACGAAAAACGTAGCACGCCTGTACCTCGCAAAGGCTTATCTGACATACGCATGGTGGCTGGAAAATCCAAAAGAAATCCCAACTTATCCTGAATGCCAGCGTAATGCAAGCGAAGCAAAGAAGTATTTCCAGAATGCATACGACCTGTCACTGACAGCCATCAACAATCCTGGACCTTACGCCCTTCAACCTACTTTCTATGATGTGAACGTTGCCACCAACGACCGCAACTCAGAAATAATGCTTTATGCCGACCACGACGAGAACGAGAAGTATGGTAATGGCGGCGCCGGTTACGGATGGGGAAGCGGTGGCTCACCAGAGAACTTCGCTTACTGGATGGAGACCTGGAACTACACCGAAATGACAGCAAAAGCCGCCTCTGGCGCAGTCATCAACCCCGTGCAACGTGAGGCTGTGCAGGCTCTCGGTCGTCCCTGGACCCGTATGGCTCCCATCGCCAACAACTTCATTGCCGGAGGCGTTTGGAATGATGATGTGAAAGCCATCGACTCACGCTATGATGCCACATTCACACTGCGCTACCACACCAACTGGCAAAAGAGTGGCAACAGCGAGCCTTACGTGTATGGTGCCAATGGCTTGCTTGTAGGACCCAACGATGTGTATTTCAGCTGGGTGCCTGAAAGCGAGGACTCAAAAATCAATTATACAGGTGCTGACGGCAAGTTGGGCTTCGGAGAAATGCCTAACCGCGCAGACTTCGTGGTTGCTGTAAACCACATCAGCCGCAAGAAGTACCCCATCAACTGGAAAATCGGCATCTACCGCACCGACAACGCCGGTGGTCTTGGCAGCAAGGTGAATGGTGGTAGTCCACGTCCTTGGAGCATTGCCAAGTTCTCTGAGTTCTATCTCATCGCTGCCGAGGCAGCCGTGAAAGGTGCCAACGGTTATATGAGTGCCTACGACCTGGTGAATGTGCTCCGCGCACGTGCAGGCAAGCAGACATTCAACCAAAACGACAACGTAGCCGTGAACATCGACAACAGCACACAGATGATTGCCGCAACACCATCCGTCATCACCATCGACTACATCCTCGACGAGCGCAGCCGCGAGTACTGGGGAGAGGGCTACCGCTGGTATGACCTCGTAAGAACACAGAAATGGGCAGAGCGTGCAAGCTCTTACAGCATTGCCGGTGACGGCTATACCGACAAGGACCTGAAGACTTTCACCCGTGACATTCCTGCAGGTTACTACTTGCGTCCAATTCCACAAGGACAGCTTGACGGCATGGAAATGACTGATGAAGAGAAGAAAGCATATCAGAATCCTGCTTATAGAGACTAACATGAAGTGCCTGTCTTCAAGATTCCACTTGAAGAAAGCATGACATTAATGACAAAAGCCCTCTCCAGATAACATGGGGAGGGCTTTTAAAGATTTTAGAAGAAGCCAGACGAACCCTTCTGATAGAAAAATGTTTATTAAGGAAGTTCGCCAGAGGCGTAACTCTATGGCTTGGGAAACTTCCCTGGGTATCCCATCCGGTTATTGGGGTTTTGCCCGACTTTTCTTTTTCCGTGATTTGATGAGCCGTCGGATGAGTTCGATGACGATGACGATGATGATTAAGATGCCTATCAGAATTGTGCATAAGAGGTTTGTTTCTGCTTCATCCCCCACGAATACCTCGTCGGCCTCTTTATCGTAGTACAGGTTTACATTGTGTCTGTAGGCAAATTCGCTGATTTTCAGTTTGTAGTCTTTCCCTTGATACACCACCTCCATGTAGTAGTCGGGCTCCTTTTCATGCTCATCGTCACTGTTATGGCCTCTGTGACTTTTGGGTTTGTGGTCATCCACATACGTCTTTGTGATGGTGTAATCAGTAATGGGCTTTTCGTATTGTTCTATGACGAAGTGGCGCACCCACTGTTTTACCTTAAAGTATCCGTATGCGCCAAAGCCTACAACCAAGGCCACAATGATTACATAAACCCACTTCTTTGGCAGGCTATTGCTCTTGTCTTTGTTTTGTTTTTTACTACTCATACCAGCAATGTTTAAAGTCATCGTATTCATATTGTGGCTTTCTAATCGCCATGTTGGCAAATATAAGCATAAAATATCAAAAAAACACCCCTTTCGGTGAAATTTTTCACATGATGGAGAAATTTGACCGTTACATCTGCCAGTATGCAAAATTGCGGATTTTAGGTAAATTGTCTTTACATCACATTTTCAGGCTTGAGCCTTCTGAAAGAAAAAATGTTTTTTAACAGTCTTTTTCACTCATTTTCCTTCTTAAAAATTTAATTTTGTAACCCAATTGAACAAAAAAGGAATAATATGAAAATAAGGACAATGGCATTATTGTTGTTTTTTGCCATCACAGGCATGGTGA
>CAMJLI010000061.1 GCA_946406585.1 uncultured Prevotellaceae bacterium
GCACCTTTCACGAAGTCTTTTTCCTTGATTTGCGCTGTTGCCAGCACCGGCACCAACATCAGTGCCATGAAGATAAGTTTTGTTCTCATAAGTAGTTTTTCAGAATTAACCAATCATATTCTCAATGAATTGCACAATTTTCACATAGACTCTTGACTGTCGACACCCCTTTTTCTTTCAAGCACCATGTCAGCGAGCACCACTGGAATCTCGGGCTCCCTCTTGCCCGCATCCTTCGGCCTCCATGCCACGATGAACCGCACCGATGCAGAACGCACCTCATATCCCTTCTCCTCCCAGTTGGATATCGTGGTCTTCATCCTTGCCGACACTTGTACCACGGGCTTGTCAGTCTTCATATCATACAACACATTCCCCTTGTACGCCAAGGCATCTCCACTCCTGAGCGCCAACACCTCGTTTTTCAGATTTCTGGCATATTCCAAGAACACATCCTTATGGGAGAGTTGCAGCACTATCTCATCAGGCATTTCGTACTGCCTATGGCATACCACGTACTTATCGACAGGCAAATCATGGAAGCAGTCACCATTAACATGTATGAACAGCCTCTTCTTGGCCCTCGTCATCCCCACATAGAATTTTCGCAAGATTTCATCATCCCTGTTGCGGTTGTCGGAAACCAGCATGTAAACATCGTCGAACTCATGTCCTTTGGCCTTGTGGATGGTGGAGACCACGACATCCTCTCCACCCACCTCACAGAAATCCTCCACAGAAGACTCAAAGACAAATTCCCAGAAGTCAGTTCGATACTTGCACTTGTTGGTCTGTTCAAACACCTCCAGACAGCGTTTCACATACGAAAGGCATGTGCTTCTCTCGTAGCAGTTGAAAGTGGCCTGCTTGGCTTGTTCCCACAATTCGTCGGTTATCAACGGTGTGTCCGTCCTCCTGTCTATCTGCTTCAGGAAATACCTTATCTCAGCGAGATTGCAGAAAGGGAAGCCATCCAAGGAATGAATCAACTTGCTGTTGACTCCATTTTTTCGCAGGAGAGCCATGACGATGGCAGCCTCCTCGTTTGTCTGAGTGAGCACACACGACGTGCCCCCTCTCCTATTGGCCTTCAATTCATCCACAAGAGGATGATACAAATACTGCGAGTGATGCCTCGTCAGGCCAACCCATCCCTTCTCCTTGCTCATAGAAATGATGGGAGTGGACTTCATCCTTTGTCTGATGTTCTTCACGAAAGCATTTGCAAAATCCACCACATTCATGGCACTGCGATAATTCTCTGTCATCTCAATGACGCGCCCTCCATTCTGTGCCAGCTGCAACATGTAGCAAGAGTTGGAACCACGAAAGCCGAAGATGTTCTGGTCGTCGTCGCCCACAGCAATCACCCTCATTTCCTCATTCTTCTCCATAAGAGCCTTTACGAGCGCATGCTCCTCCACCCCCATGTCCTGCGCCTCGTCAATCACCAGCACCGTCTTGCCTATCTTGTTGGGCTCCACCTCTCCCTGCATTATCATTTCCGCAGCCTTGGCAACGACATCATCCGAATCCTCCAAATTCCCGATTCTGCCCAAGAGGTCGAAACAATAAGAGTGAAAGGTCTTTATTTCAACGAAATGAGCAGCATTGCCTATCATTTCCATCAGCCTCTGCTTGAACTCGGTGGCAGCAGCCCTCGAGAAGGTCAGCATCAGCAACTGCTCATGCTTCACATCCTCGAGCAGCAACAGTGAAGCCAACTTGTGCACCAGGACTTTAGTCTTGCCACTGCCAGGACCAGCCGCCACAACGATGCACCGCGTCTCCTTGTCGGAGATTATTTCCATCTGTCGCCCTGACAACTGCCCGAACAGATGCTTATACTTCCCTGGAGTCACGTTGCGCTGTATCTCCGTCAGCCTTTCCCCCTTGAAATACTTTGCCACGAAGCGCTTATAATCCATCTGGAAGTAATCCTGCACATATTGCAGTGCTGCTTGATAGTCGCGCACCATGAGGTTGGCATATTCCCCCACGATATGCACCTGTTGGATTTTCTGCTTGTAGAATTCGTCAAGCATCCTGTAGTCATCGCGTTTATACCTCACTTTGTTGTCCTTCAGGCGTCGGATGTCCATTCCGTTATAAAGCACGAGGAATCCACCCTCAAGCTTCAACGCCCTTATCATCGACATATAAAGAAGCGCTTCCTCCACCTCTCCCAATTGCACGTCCTCCAAGTTGACGAAGAGAGAGCGTTGCCCTGTCCTCACCCTTTTCAGCAATTCCACGACGGAGAATTGCACCGGTTTGTAATTGGTGTCTTCGCCTGTCTTCCCATCCACTTGCTTGTAGAGCCATTCCAAAGCAATCTTGCAAATTTCCATTCGCCTATGATATCTGCTTTGGGTGGTGTTCCTGTCAGCCAGAGACACCAATTCCACATTGTGTGCCGAATCCTCTTTTTTGCGTACATAGCCCTTTATGGTGAGGAAATAGAGCAGTGTGCGAATGTCTTTCTCTTTCGAGAACGACATTCCATCTTTCACAGCATCATCGTTAAGTTGCTTGCATGAGGTGCGCAACACCCCGTCACGTAACCGTCTGAGCATGTAATCCTCAAGTTTTGCGAAACTTTCGAGAAGAGCCTTCACCTTGTGTTCCGATGTCCCAGGGTCGTTCAGGAAAGCCGTGATGTCCTTGGTGTCAGCCAATATGCCCTCTTGCCTCATCCGTTCCACCACAGACACCACCTCGGCCTTGCTCATGGCGAGGATGTCGGCAAGATAATCCACCCTCGACTCAGCATCGGTGTCGAGCGCCTTTGCCTTGCTCTTCTGCGATATCAGCGACTTTATGACCCTCACAGCATTCGTCACGTCGTCGGAGCCAAACAGAGCCGACTGCATGATTTTCTGCCTTGCCTCATCCACGTTTTTCACCGTGATGCCTGTGGCATAAACGTGGGGCACGTTGTTTCCCCGCTCCAGGTATCCACCCTGTTCCAAGGCAGAGAGAGCCGTTCTCACGCGTGTTTCCAAATCCACCACTTGGTCGTCCCATCCTGCCTGTCTTGCTATTTCGAGAGCCGAGCAGCACACCCTCATCCGCTGACGGGTGAGTTCTTTCACAGCCTTCCACACCTGTTGTATCTCACTGATGCTGAGTTTTGTCTGGTTCAACAGGATGAAATGCTTGTCGAGGTCATTGTCGCTATAAAGGACATAACATTTAGCCTCAAGTTGCGGGTCACGCCCCGCCCTTCCAGCCTCTTGCACATAGTTCTCCAAGGAATCGGAGATGTCGTAGTGAACAACAAGTCCGACATCCTTTTTGTCCACCCCCATGCCAAATGCCGAAGTGGCCAC
The DNA here is from genome assembly GCA_946406585.1 of uncultured Prevotellaceae bacterium. The sequence continues at coordinate 3,333 of CAMJLI010000061.1, forward strand.
AATGATGCGCACCCTGTCTGTCATGAAAGCGTCTTGGTTGACTATTTTTTCATCACGGTCCATCTTGCCGTTGAAGGGCAAGGCCCTGAAGCCGTCACGCGTCAGTTTTTCAGACAGTTCCCGTGTTTTTCTTGTCCTCGACACATAAACGATTGTCGGGCATGGGTTTTCCGTCACCAAAGACCTTAGTTTCATATATTTGTCTTCGTCGGTGTCGGAATGAATCACCCTATATCTCAAGTTGGTCCTGGTGGCTTTTGACGCATAAAGCTGCAAGTCAAGATTGAGTGTACGTTTGAAATAGTCGCAAATGTCCTGAATCACTTTCTGCTTGGCAGTAGCCGTAAAGCACGAAACAGGAATACAGTCCCGGCCTTTCCTTTTCTGATACTCTCTTATAAAATTCCCGATATAGAGGTAGTCCACCCTGAAGTCTTGCCCCCATGACGAAAAGCAGTGAGCCTCATCGATAACGAATCTCACCACATGCCTTGCCATCAGTATTCTCTCTATGGTTTTTGAGCGCAACATTTCCGGTGAGATATAAAGCAACGAAGCCTCCCCATCCCGCACCCTCTGTATCGACAGAGCTCTTGTTATGGGGTCAAGCAGTCCGTTGATTGTCACAGCATCCGTGATGCCACGGTCGGCGAGGTTGTCCACCTGGTCTTTCATCAGCGACTGCAAGGGCGAGATGACCACAGTCAGTCCGTGCACCGTCCGGCCTTCCATCAAAGCCGGCAGTTGGAAGGTGAGCGACTTTCCCCCTCCAGTAGGGAATATCGCCAACAGCGACAGTCCGTCGGCAGCAGCTTGTGCCGCCCTTTCCTGAAGCGGTTCGCCCTCGTATGTCCGGAACTGGTCGTAACCGAAAAAAGTTTTCAGTTGGTGCCGTAAGTCCAAATATTCGTTGCAATAGTCGCAACCCATCATGCAATGAGTGTCGCGCAACGACTTCACGACCTGTTCCACGTCGGGATAATTGCGAAGCACCCAACCAGGTGTTACCGAGCGTCTGTCGGAAGTGTCGACGAGAGCCAATGCATAAGCCAGTTCACAAGGATATTGCCGAACGAGCATCTCGAAGTCAGCATGTTGGCAACATTTTCCTTTGTATGCCTTTCTTATCTCTTCCGCCAAGCCCTCTTCCATTTCCATTTTCTCTGCTCCTACCAGCATCAAGAATCCCTCGAATTCCTTTTGTCCTTTCAATAGAGTTGCAAAAATTCTCTGTCTTTCCCCGGCAAGAGAATGCCATTGGCTTATCTCGTCCATCAGCAGGTGGTAGGCTTTCTCGCAGTCGTTCACCGGGTTGTTCATTTGTTCGCTTACCAACTTGTCATCCTTCAGAAGCTTGTGATAAGGACGTTCAGGGAAAAGCAGTGGTGAAATGTAAAGCGTGTCGACGAAAAGCCATCGTGGTGTGCTGTCGCCGAAAAGATATTTCACATCATGATGGATGATATTGTGTCCACATACGAAATCGACATTTTGCAAGAATTCGAGCAAGCCCTCCTTGGAAGATTGGTGAAAGACAGAGCCATCATGGCGCACCGCCCCGATATCGTGGATTCTGTGGTCGGAAATGCCAACCTCTACATCCACGACAGCCAGATTGGCGATAGGTGAGGTATTGCGCTCCTGTGCCATGTGCTGTTCTTATGCATTCAAGCAGGCAACCACATCAAATTCTGATCACCTACTTAACCCGAATAACGATCATCAGACCGACCGAAAGGACAGTAGTTTGAATATTCAACTGCGAAGATAGCATTTTTTTTCGGATTATGTAGCATTGCTGCATATTTTTCCACTCTACAGAACATGCAATGCAATCAAGCCCCTACCTTTTCCGTCGTGGCATTACGCGTTCCTCGATGTTCTGGAAGATGATGAAAAGCACGGGAACGATGAAAAGCAACGCAATGGTGCCTATGAGCATGCCACCAATGGTGCCCACGCCCAGGGAGCGGTTGCCGTTGGCCCCCACGCCCGTGGCGAACGCCAATGGCAACAATCCGAATACCATCGTCATCGAGGTCATGAGGATTGGGCGCAATCGCACAGAGGCAGCATCCAAGGCAGCCTCAACAATAGTCATCCCATGCCTACGACGCTCCGAGGCATATTCGGTCAGCAATATGGCAGTCTTAGCCAACAAGCCAATGAGCATGATAAGGCCCGTCTGCATGTATATGTTGTTTTCCAATCCCCACATCTGCGCGAAGATAAAAGAGCCACAAAGGCCGAAAGGCACGCTGAGGATGACAGCCAGAGGAATGAACAGGCTCTCATAAAGAGCACACAAGATGAGGTAGATGAAAACGATGCAAAGCACGAAGACCATGGTGGTGGTGTTCTCTGCGGATGCCTCCTCACGTGTCATGCCACCAAACTCATACCCATACCCCTCGGGCAATTCCTGTGCCGCCACTTCACGAATGGCAGCGATGGCCTGTCCCGTGGAATACCCGTCGGCAGGAGTGCCATTGACGCTGATGCTTGGGAAGAGGTTGAATCGCGACAGCGTTTCAGAGCCGTAAATGCGGGTGAGGGTAAGGTACTGCCCTATGGGCGACATCTCTCCACTGCTCGACTTCACGAAGATGTTGTTGAGCGACTCCGTGTCCAACCTGTATTCGGGAGATGCCTGCACCATGACGCGGTAAAGTTTGGTGAACCGCACGAAGTTGGATGCATACATGCCACCCACATATCCACCCAGCACCGATAGCACGTCGCTGGGCGACACCCCATGCCTCTTGCAGAGGGCAGCATCCACCTCAATCCTGTATTGAGGGTATTTCAAGGAGAAATTGGTTGTGGCGCGAGAAATCTCCGGCCTCTCGTTGAGAGCATGTATCACCTTGTTGGTATATGACATCAGGTCGTTGATGGTGCCGCCTTTCTTGTCCTGTATGTGCAGTTCGAAGCCATTGATGCGCCCGAACCCGGGTATCATCGCCTGCGTGTTGACCTGTATCTTTGCATTCACGATGTCGGCAGTCCTGCGGTAAATCTCCTCCATGATGCTGTCCACGCCATCAGCATTTCCCTTTCGCTCATCCCATTTCTTCAATTTCAGCGTGAAGTTTCCATTCGACGACGACTGGTCGAAGCCGACGCTGTTGCCCGTCACCATCGAGTAGGTGCGCAACTGCGGCAAGTCCTTGATGCGGTCCTCCACCTGCTGCATGATGGTATTGGTCTGCTGCAACGTGGAACCAGGAGAAGCCTGCACATTCACAAACACCGTCCCCATGTCCTCGCTTGGCACCAGTCCTGTCTTTGTCGACTTCATGAGCCATGCGAGTCCTCCGATGGCCGCCAGCACAAGAATCACCGCCAACCATTTTGCGCGGAAAGAAACAGCCACCGCTTTCTTGTACTTGCGCACGACAACCGAGAAGGCAGCATCGAAAGCATCGTGGAAACGAGAAGACAACGAGCGCTTCTCCGTGTTGTGAGGAGTCATGAACAGTGCGCACAGCGCAGGGGAAAGCGTCATGGCATTCAACAGCGATATGGCGACGGCGATGGCCATGGTGATGCCAAACTGCTTGTAGAACGTGCCGGTGACACCGCTGATGAACGAGACAGGCACGAAGACAGCCATGAACACCAAGGTGGTGGTGATGAGAGCCGACGTGATGCCGTGCATGGCTTGTATGGTGGCCTCGTAAGCCTTCTGGCACCCTTCGTCAAACTTGGCTTGCACCGCCTCCACCACCACTATGGCATCATCCACCACGGTGCCTATGACGAGGACGAGGGCGAAGAGAGTCAACATGTTGAGCGAGAAACCGATGGCATAGATGGCAGCCAAGGTTCCTATGAGCGACACCACGATGGCGATGGTGGGTATGAAAGTGGAGCGGAAGTTCTGCAAGAAGATGTAAACCACCAGAACCACCAGCAACAGCGCCTCAAAAAGGGTCTTCAGCACGCTGGCAATCGATGCGTCGAGGAAGTCCTTCTTTGACTCCAGGTCCTCTATCACGATGCCGGAGGGCAGACCTTTCCTGATGTCCTCCACCTCGCTGTCTATCTGTTTTATTATTTCGTTGGCATTCGAGCCGCTCACCTGGTTGATGGAAATGTTCACGCCGGGATGGTCGTTGGTCTCGCCAATGAAGTCGTAGCTTTGCGCACCCAGTTCCACGCGTGCCACGTCGCCGATGCGCAGGACGTCGCCATTGGGCAATGACCTTATCACCATCTGCTCGTATCCGGCCTCCTCTTCGTATCGGCCGCGATATTTCAGCACGTATTGGAAAGTGTTCTTCGAGTCAGCCCCCAGGGTGCCTGTCGCCACCTCCACATTCTGCTCATCCAGCACCCTGTTTATATCGGAAGGAGTCAGTCCGTAGTGAGCCATCTTCTGCGGATCGAGCCATATCCGCATGGAGTAGTCGGCACCCATCACGTTCACCTCTCCCACTCCAGGTATTCGGCTGAGCCTTGGTTCGATATTGATTTTCGTGTAATTAGCCAAGAAGGTGCGGTCAAACGAGTCATCCGGGCTATACAAGGTGATCTGCTTGATGTTCGACGTCTGTCTTTTCCTCACTGTCAGTCCGCTCTTCACCACATCGCTTGGCAGTCGTCCCTGCACGGTGGCGGCACGGTTCTGCACGTTCACCATTGCCATGTCGGGGTCGGTGCCTTGCCTGAAGAACACGCTGATGCTGGCACGTCCCGTATTGGAGGCAGACGACGACATGTACATCATCCCCTCCACGCCGTTGATGGCTTCCTCCAGAGGCACCACGACGCTCTTCTGCACCGTCTCCGCATTGGCTCCCGTATAGTTGGCCATGATGCGGACGGTGGGAGGAGCAATCTCCGGGAACTGCTCCAATGCCAGGCGGGAAAGTCCGATTATTCCCACCAGCACTATCAGTACGCTGATGACACATGCCAATATCGGCCGGTCTATGAATGTCTTGACGCTCACCTTATTACCTCACTTTTTTACTTTCACCTCTTCACCTTCTTTCAGCAGTCCGGCACCTTCGGCGATGATGGTTTCCCCTTCGCCAAGTCCATTCTCCACGATATAATCCCTCCCATTGTTTTGTTGGAAGACCTCGATGGGCGTGGCCTTTGTCTTGCCATCCACCACCTTGTAGACGAAAATGCGGTTCTGCAACTCATAGGTGGCCTCTTGCGGTATCACTATGCAGTCTCTCTTATGGGTGGAAAGCAGCACGGTGGCCGAACCACCATTGTGCAACAGCCTTTGAGGATTGGGGAATACGGCACGCAACGTCACGGCTCCCGTGGCCTGGTCTATCGTGCCGCTGACGGCATTTATTTTCCCACGCCACTCATACATTGTGCCGTTGCCAAGCTTCAGCTCCACCTCGGGAGCCTGGTGCATGAAATTCTCAAGCGAGCCATACTTCTGTATCAGGCTGATGGCCTGTGTCTCGGTGATGCTGAAATAGGCATACATGTCATGGTCTTCTGCCACGGTGACCAACGGCTCTGCCATGCTGCTGCTCACCAGCGCCCCTACATGAAACGGTATCATGGAAGCCGAACCATTCACAGGACTCTTGATTACAGTATAGCTGAGGTTGTTGCGTGCATTCGCCTCTTGTGCCTTTGCCAGATTCACGGCAGCCTTCGCCTCGTTCAGCACGTTCAGGGCCGTCTGCACGGTGTAGTCGCTCACCACCTGTTCTGCCTCCAGTTTCTTGCTGCTTTCATACTCCATTAGTGCGGTGGCCAACTTGGCCTCTGCCGTCTTCACACTGGCTTGTGCCACTTGCAGGGCCGCCTTGTAGGGCACTTGGTCGATGATGAACAGTGTCTGCCCCTTCCTCACCTGCTCTCCCTCACGGATGCAGATTTGTGTTATTGTGCCAGACACCTGCGGACGAATCTCCACAATCTTGCAGCCGGTGAGGCGTGCCGTATATGGCGACACCAACGTTTGGTCGCTGCGTGTCACCATCATGGTCTTGTATTCCGCCTTGCCATGATGTTCTTTCTTCTCCTTTTTTTCAGAACAAGCACACATCGTCAAGGCAACGGCCACCAAAATTCCCAAAGTACGTATATTCTTCATGCCCATCATTAATTAGCTTGAATGGTAATGTCACCTTTACCTATGATACCCATTGCCAGGTCGCACCATGTTGTGTAGGTCAGCAAGGTAAATTCATCTTGGTCTCCAACACATTGACATGGTCAAAACATCAATAGGGCGCAAAAACACAATTCTTTATATCTTGGAATGCATGTCTGATGTGCTGGATGGCATTCTCTGTGACATCTTATTGATATGAGTCCACTTTTCTGTCTGCAAATATACTTATTTTTGAAGAAACATAAGTTTTTTGTTGTAGTTTTTTGAAGTGACGGGCACATGGCACGCCACAAAAAGGTATTTTGCTTGGAAGAAAGATGATTTTCTTTGCCTATCTGCCCTCAATTCGAGATTTTTGCGTACATTTGCACAAAACAACGACACATACATCATGGATGACGAGACAAGAAACGACGAGACAAGAAACGACGAAATAACAGACAATTCACAAGAAAACGGTGATGAGCTGCAACCAGCATCACAAGAACAAGGGGCGGCAGACGAGCCCACCATCGATGACGAAGAAAGAGAAGATGGTGACGGCGCCGATGCTGAAATGCCCGACGACATGGACGACGAACTGGAAGAAGACGAGCACAGCGACTACAAGCCGGCAAACCGTTTTGACGCATCAGCAGTGCACCATCTCAGCGGCATGTACCAAAACTGGTTTCTCGACTATGCTTCTTATGTGATTCTCGAACGCGCCGTACCAAAGATAGACGATGGTCTGAAACCTGTGCAGCGCCGCATCCTTCACTCGATGAAGCGGATGGACGACGGGCGGTTCAACAAAGTGGCCAACATAGTGGGGCACACGATGCAGTTTCACCCCCATGGCGATGCTTCAATAGGCGACGCACTGGTGCAACTGGGCCAGAAAGACCTGCTCATCGACACGCAAGGCAACTGGGGCAACATCCTCACCGGCGACCGTGCCGCCGCCCCACGATACATCGAGGCAAAGCTGTCGAAATTCGCCCTGGACACCGTCTTCAACCCTAAGACCACGGAATGGCAGATGAGCTACGACGGCCGCAACAAGGAACCGGTGGCACTGCCCGTGAAGTTCCCCCTGCTGCTGGCACAAGGCACCGAGGGCATCGCCGTGGGACTCACGTCGAAGATAC
>CAMJLI010000062.1 GCA_946406585.1 uncultured Prevotellaceae bacterium
CGACCATCATCAACACCCACGACATGAACAGTGTGATGGGAATAGGCGAGAACATAATCTTCATCTACAAGGGTCACAAGGACTGGCAAGGACATAGCAGTGAAATAATGAACTCGACGAACAAGCGCCTCACCGACTTCATCTTTGCCAGCGATTTGCTGAAGGAGATGCGCACTGCCGTGAACAAGAATCAACATCAATGACAAGCAGGCAAGCGGCCAATTTTGGCCACCTGTTTGGCACAAATGGGGGTGGATTTGCCAATCCGCCCCCATTTGTGATAAACAGTCTTGTTGCAACCATTTTGTTGCAGCCATCACGAGAGTAGTATCTGCACGATGCGCTCGGCAGCCCTCCCATCCCATCTGTCGGGTATGTTGCTTGGCTTCCATCTCCCAGCCACCATGTCGGCAACAGCCTCGCCCAACCTTTGCGAGTCTTCCCCCACGAGCACGTTGCTGCCCGTGCGCACAGTCTCTATATGTTCGGTGTAGCTGTTGAGCGTGGCACAAGGCACGCCATTGAACGTGGCTTCCTCCGCCACATTGCCCGAATCAGTCACTATTCCCTTGGCATGAGCCGTGAGATATCCAAATTCCAGATACCCCATTGGTGGTACGAAATGGAACTTGTCGAGAGGCACATTGATAGTAGCCAGCAGGGATGCCACCACCTTTCGGGCATTATCCCTCAACGGAGCCACGACATGCGTGTCGCCAGCCGCCTCGAGCATAGCCTTGAGCATCTGTCTGAGATTGTCGCCATCCGCCATCAAAGCCTTGCGATTGAGCGTGAACACCAGATACTGCCCTTGGTCGAGGTGCAGTTGGTCGAGCACTTCCGGGCGTCGCAGCCGCCCATAATTAGCCCTTAGAGTGTCCATGAGTATGTTGCCCACTTGGTAGACTTGCGACCTCTGCACCCCCTCTCTCGATACGGTGTTGCTCGCCCCCTCTCCAGCCGTGAAGAGCAAGTCGGAGAGTCCGTCGATGACAAGACGGTTGATTTCCTTTGGCATCTTTATATCGAACGAGCGAGTGCCGGCAACGAGATGAGCCAATCGTATTCCCTGTTTCTTTGTCACGATGGCAGCCGCCATGGTAGAAGCCAGGTCATCGACCACGATGACGACATCAGTGGGGTTTTGTTCGAGATATTTTTCAAACTCACCCATCACTCTTCCAGTCAGTTCATTGAGGCTGACGCAGTCCACCCCCATGAACACGTCGGGGCGTCGCATCTGCAAGTCGTCGAACAGCGACTGCTCCAGCGTGGAGTCATTCTCTATACCAGCATAGACAAGCTTGCAGTTCACGTCCTTGCCCTGAGACTTCGCCTTGTCGATAGCCTTCATGATTGGGGCCACCTTTATGAAATTGGGGCGTGCCCCTGCCACGATACAAATATTCATTATATACTTATCCTTGTTTGAAAAGATCCTTTATGCCACCCAAGCTGCCAAGCAGGTTAGTAGCCTCGTAGGGCAGGTAGATGGTCTTGGAATCCTGCCCGGAAGCCAGTTCTTGTAGCATCTGGATATACTTCTGCGCCAGGAGGTAGTTGGCGGGGTTGGACGAGTCGCCTACAGCCTCTGTGATTTTCTGTATAGCCACCGCCTCAGCCTCAGCCTTTCTGATACGAGCCTGCGCCACACCTTCAGCCTCGAGGATGGCTTGCTGCTTCAGAGCTTCAGCACGGTTGATGGTGGCAGCCTTGTCGCCTTCCGACTGCAGTATTTGAGATTGTTTCTGACCTTCGCTGGTGAGGATGACGGCACGTTTGTTTCTCTCTGCCTGCATCTGCTTCTCCATGGCCTGCAGCACACTCTGCGGAGGTGTGATGTCTTGCAATTCCACTCTGTTCACCTTGATACCCCACTTGTTGGTGGCATCATCGAGCACAGCACGCAACTTGGTGTTCACGGTGTCGCGCGAAGTGAGAGTCTGGTCGAGTTCCATCTCGCCAATGATGTTTCTCAGTGTGGTCTGCGTGAGTTTCTCGATAGCATTAGGCAGGTTGCTGATTTCATACACCGCCTTGAAAGGGTCTACGATTTGGAAATATAGCAATGCATTGATTTGCATTTGGATATTATCCTTTGTGATTACGTTCTGCTTGTCGAAATCATAGACCTGCTCTCTAAGGTCGATGTCGCTTGAGTAGACATATCTTCCCCTGGTAAGCGTCACGATGCTCTTGGCGCTGTCGATGAAAGGGATGATGATGTTGATGCCAGGTTGCAGAGTGGCATGATACTTTCCAAGCCGCTCAATGATTTTCGTTTCCGACTGAGGTATGATGACAAGCGTCTTCTTTGCGATGAGCACCACCAATGCAATGATGGCCAGCAAAACGATTACTGTAGTGGACATTGTGTTCTGTGTTTATGTTAAACAAATAAATACCTTTTCTAATAACAAAAGAGGGTCAGATTTTCTCCACAGTGATGATGATGCTGTCTCTTGCCATCACCTTCACTTGTGCTCCAGTCTCTATCTTGCTGCCATCCTGCGAGACAGCCTTCCAGTCGTCGCCGTCGATAGACACTCTGCCGAACCCCTTTTCCTCTATGGTCTGCGACACCTTTCCTATTCGCCCGATTATGGCATCTGCATTGCTCACCCTGTTTTCGTCGTTACGATGCAGGTATCTCAATGCCACAGGTCTGATGAAATAGATGCTCAACAGAGAGCATAGAGCCATGGCTATGAGCTGTGGAATGATTCCCATTCCAATGGCTGCAGTGAGAGATGCACCCAGTCCGCCGATGGCGAAGCACAGGATGAACAAGTCGCCAGACCCCAGCTCAAGCATGAGGCAAACCACAGATACAAGAATCCAGATGAGCCAGACGTGTTGTGTGAGATATTCTATCATGATGATAATTTTTTATAGTGGGAGTAATCGGAGTAATCAGAATAATCTGAATAATCGGAGTAATCGGAGTACTCGGAGTACTCGGAATTATACATTGCTATCTCTTTTTATAATACTTCAAGGCCTCGGGCAAGATTCTCTTCAAGTTGGCGACACGCTGTGCGTCGGAGGGGTGAGTGCTGAACCATTCGGGAGTGGTCGAGCCAACATTGCTGGAAGCCATTCTCTGCCAAAAGGTGATGGCCTCGTTGGGGTCATAACCCGCCATGGCAGCAAAGATAAGGCCTATGTGGTCGGCTTCCGTCTCGTTGTCTCTTGAATATTTCAAAGTAGCCATGTTGGAGCCGAGCCCGTAAAGCTGTGACAACACGGAAGAGGTGGCGGTATTTTGGCCTGAGACAGCCGTTATTGCAGTATTGACAATGCCTCCCAGCAATTCCTGGTTCTGCTGCTTTGTCATCTGCTCAGAAGAGTGGTAAGCCACGGCATGCGCTATCTCATGCCCCAGCACCACAGCCAGAGCAGCTTCAGTCTTGGTGACAGGGAGCAACCCCTCGTAGACGACGATTTTTCCTCCCGGCATGCAGAAAGCATTCATTTGCTTGTCCTGCACGAGATTGAATTCCCATTTATAGTTGCTCACTTCACTGGCATATCCGTTGTTCTTCAGGTATGTCTCCACGGCAGCAGCAAGTTTCTGCCCCACCCTCCTTACCATGGCCGTATTTGCGGCATTGGTGGACAATTTCGAGGAACTGACGTATTTTTTGTATTCATTGAGACTCAACGACAGCAAAGTAGCATTGTCGGCACTCACTTTCTGCTTGCGCCCAGTCACGGGCACCACACGTGTCACACCGGCACAGGCCAACAGCAACAGTGAGACCAGTGTCAAGGTTATTAATTTCGTCTTTTTCATAACAAGTAGGTGTTAATCAAATTATTGGTATTTTGTCTTTTGTTATTGCACTGATTTTATATGGTCAACTTGCCGTCAGGCAGGTTGACAGAGTTAGCCCCCTCTGTCATCGTGGTGCTGATCTTGTCAATCTGCTCATTGATTCTTGTGCTGAACCACATCGGACTGCGCACATACTTGAAAACGTCCTTGTCTTCACCGGTAGAGACAATGACATCACCGTAATCAAGAATTCTCCCCATGACCGACTGCCTTACGTTGATGCTTTCGCACTTCCTGAGCATCAGTTCCTTTGAGTTGCGCATTATTATGCCCGTCTTGAGTATTATGCGCTTGTTGGTGAGCACGAACTTCTTCCCGTTGTTGATTACCAAATACCACAATGCAGCTAGCACTATCAAGATGCCGCTGAAAATAAGTCGTGTTCCCAGGGTGTTTTCCCCTATGGGTATGAACGGAAATACTATGGCTAGCAGCGCCAATGAGATAGGCAGGAGAAACATGATATAGTGGAATTTTGCCTCGCAAATCACCGTTTCTCCCTCCATCATGTTGCTTTTTGGTATCGACATATCTTAAACGTGTTGTTTTCATCAGCAAATGTAGTTATTTTTTTTTAATTGTATGCAAAAAGGGAGCAAAAAGATGATGGCATTCTTCTTTTTCCTGCCTTTGATTAATCCATCCCATTTCCATGCAGGTTGAAAATCCATCATTTTTAGGTATTGCAGAGATGCCTCCCAACACTTACCTTTGCACCGAGAATGCATCACGACGAAAAAGAGGCCCATTTTTTGTTTCATGCGTTTCAAATAGTAAAGTGTTACAGGTCTATCAGCCAGATAGGCCCTACCATAAGAATTGATTCATAATGTTTGTGTATAGTGTTGAATGTCAGATAGGATTATGATATCAGCCCAACAGCCATAATTATCGGGCTGCCCGTAGTGATACGCGCATCTTTCCCTGACATTCTCAATATTTCCTATATTCATTCTCCATATTTCCGGAATCCATTTCCCATGACACCTTGGCGCCCAATTTTGGTTGAGCATGAAACAGTGCGCCAAAGGGAGGAAAACTTCTGTAAAATGTTGTAAAAAAACCAAACATAGGATGGTAGTTGGCAAAAAAGTCGTAATTTTGCAAAAACAAATCACAATATAACAATGAAATCGTTTCTGTTCACCGCCATCACCATCTGCATACTGTCAGCGTGTCCATCCACCACAAAAGCCCAAAACGAGGGCGACGACGTCCTCAGACAAATCTTCATCTACTGTCCTGGAGAGCGCGACGGCTTGCATGCCGCCTATCTCGACTTCGACAACATATGGCATGAGATAGGACAGCTCTGCGCCTCAGACTATGGCCCTTGGGGAGCAGAGAAAAAGATGTATGAGCCCAACCTGGCAAGAGCCAACGACGGCACTTGGCGGGCAGTATGGCAGTTGAACGCCAACAGTCCATGCTTTGCCGCCGCCTACAGTCCCGACCTGATAACATGGCGTCCCCAGGACTATCCCCTAATGAGCACAAAGAACTGCCTGAAACCCATTGTCTTCGAAGGGGATGACGGCACCTTCGACATATATTACAAGACAGACACCGACCGACGCTATGTGACCGCCTCCCACGATTTCCGCACCTTCTCCAAAGACGAGCCAAGCAGCATCAGCGACCTGGCATGGGGTAATGCCGGAGTAACGATAGGAGACAAGGAATATCAAGGGCAAATATTCGACATCAGCCAAGGCGAGCTGATAACCATCCTGACGCATTTCGAGATGCAGCGCAGGGACGGGGAAAAGAGTTCGGAACGGATGGGCGATGACGCCAACAGGTTCAAGGGGATGAGCGAAGCAAAAGCCAAGCTGACAGTCTTCCCCAACAAGAAAAAGGCAATCAGCGACAAGCTCGTGGGCATATTCTTCGAGGACATCAGCTATGCCGCTGACGGAGGACTGTATGCCGAACTGGTGCAGAACAGAGACTTCGAATACAATGCCAAAGACCGCAGGGAATGGAACTCCACCACTGCGTGGCACTCCACGGCAGACATCACGATATCCACCGACAATCCACTGAGTGAGAACAACCCACATTATGCCGTTCTCGAAAGCGACCCCATAACCAATGAAGGCTGGGACGGCATCTACGACCCAGCCCCGGGAAGCATCTACGACTTCTCCATGCAGGTGAGGCACATCGACTGCAAGAAAAAGAAGTGGCTGGTGCAGCTGGTAACTCCAGACGGAGAGGTGATAGCAGAGAACAAGCTGACAACCAAAGGCTTGGGATGGCAGAAATACACCCTCGAACTCAACACCAACCAACCCAAGACACGCCAAGAAGGTAAAAACCATGAATGCCAATTGCGCATCGTCCCCCTGAAGAAAGGCAAGGTGGCGGTGGACATGGTGAGCCTCTTCCCCCGAGAGACCTTCAAAGGCCACAAGAACGGACTGAGGAAAGACCTGGCACAGACAATAGCCGACCTCCATCCCAAATTTGTAAGATTCCCCGGAGGGTGCATGACCCACGGCCAAGGGATAGACAACATATACCACTGGCACCACACCGTGGGACCGCTGGAAGAGCGCAAGCCCGACTTCAACATCTGGCACTACCACCAGACACGCGGCTTGGGATTCTACGAATATTTCCAATTCTGCGAGGACATCGGCGCCGAGCCGCTTCCTGTGCTTGCCGCCGGGGTGCCATGCCAGAACTCAGGTGCCAACGACAAGGGGTACGCCGGACAGCAAGGAGGCATACCCATGGCCGACATGCCTGCATATTGCCAGGAAATACTCGACATGATAGAATGGGCAAATGGCGACCCAGCCACCAGCAAATGGGCAAGGATGAGAGCCGAAGCAGGGCATCCCGCACCATTCAACCTGAAATACGTGGGCATTGGCAACGAAGACATCATCTCCACCACCTTCGAAGAGCGATACGGAATGATATGCAAAGCCATAAAGGAAAAGCACCCCAACATCATCGTCTGCGGAACGGCAGGTCCCTTCCATGCACCCTCAGCCGACTATGTGGAGGGATGGGACTACGCCAAGAAACATGCCGACATAATAGACATGGTGGACGAGCATTACTACGAGAGCACGGGGTGGTTCATCAACCATCAAGATTATTACGACGACTACGACCGTTCGGCACCCAAGGTATATCTCGGCGAATATGCCGCAAGCACAAATGCAAAGCGCAGCAATGTGGAGACGGCACTTGCAGAGGCAATACATCTCTGCAATGTGGAGCGCAATGGCGATGTGGTGGCAATGACATCATACGCCCCGCTATTGGCCAAGGACAAGCACCACAACTGGAACCCAGACCTGATATACTTCACCAACAGCAGCGTGCGAACCACTCCGAGCTATGAGACACAACGGCTATTCTCCAAATACAGCGGCGACCGCCATGTGGCATCCAGCATCACTGCCGACGAGACCATCAGCCGGCGGGTGGTGGCAAGCGTGGTGGAAGACAGCAAGAGCGGGCATCGCTACCTCAAGCTCGTGAATGCGCTGCCTGTCTCCCTGTCGCTGACAGTGGAAGGCATCGCCCTGCCACAAGGCACCACATTCGAGGGATTCAATGGAAAACCCGACAACCAAAGCGTGACAATAGAACAAGGCTCTTGCGAAGAGGGCACGCTCGTATTGCCACCATATTCGATGAGAGTGTATCAATTCTGACAAGAACATCATCCCAACAGATGACAGCAAATAAAAACAACCTGACTATGACAACAAGAAAGATAATAACGGCATTGGCCATTGCCAGTGTCATGACAGTGGCAAATGCACAAACAGCAACCGACGTTGCCACCCTGCGCAAGAATGCCCAAGCAGGGAATGTGAAAGCCCAAGTGGAACTGGGCAATTGCCTGCTGAGCGGCAAAGGCGTGAAGTCGAATTTCGCAGAAGCAGTGGAATGGTATGGCAAGGCAGCCCAACGAGGCAACATCGAAGCCCAGTTCAACCTGGCCTACTGTCTGGAAAACGGCTACGGCGTGACCAAAGACCTCCACAAGGCAGTGGAATGGTATGGCAAGGCAGCAGCAAAAGGGAACGTACAAGCCATGAACAGCTTAGGGCATTGCTACGACATGGGAGGCGAAGGATTCGACAAGAACTATGCCAAGGCCACAGAATGGTATCGCAAGGCAGCCGAAAAGGGGCATGCCGGAGCCCAATTCAACCTCGGCCTGTGCTATGCACAGATGAAAGGCGTAGACATAGACTACAAGGAAGCCATAAAATGGTGGGAGAAGGCAGCCGCCCAAGGCAACAGCAACGCCATCTACAGTCTTGCCTACAGCTACCAGAAGGGAGAAGGCGTGGAGAAAGACCCCCACAAGGCGCTGGAATACTACATGAGACTGGCCAATGCAGGCGATGCCCGCGCACAATATGAAGTAGGCAAGATGTACTCCAATGGCGAGGGAATAGAGCAGAACGACGAAAAGGCATTTTCATTTTTCTCCAAGAGTGCAGAGAAAGGCTTTGCCTTGTCACAACTCACCTTGGGACGGTATTACGACTCTGGCAGATACGTTGACAAAGACTATGAGAAAGCCGCCAAATGGTATATGAAAGCCGCCCAACAAGGCAGTCTGGAGGCCCAGTACAATATCGGCAACATGTATTTCAACGGCATGGGCATAGAGAAGAACTACGAGGAGGCGTTCAAATGGATGGACAAGGCCGCCCAACAAGGTTACCCAGCCGCCGAGACCGGCGTAGGCATCTGCTACTATTACGGCTATGGTGTGAAGCGCAACAGGGATCTTGGTCGCGAATGGATAAACAAGGCCGCCATCATGGGCGATAGTTATGCCAAGGAGACCCTGAAAAAACTGAAGTAGGGCCATTGTCGGGCAGCGAGCGACGCTCCACCGACACCTGCACACTGAACGCAGGGTTGAAATTATATCGCAGAGCCGCCCCTATCCTGTCTCCCAAATCCCCCATGTCGTAGAGAGGATAGGGCACTCGCCCTTGGTTGGTAACAGACTTCTGTCCATAGAGATACCCCTCCCAGTGTTCGTTGAAACGATAACCCATGACAGCCGACAATCCTGCCTCGCGCACAGGAGTGTGGTTCCAATACAAGTTGTTGAAATACCCCCCGGCGGCAAAGGACAGTTTCGATGTCAGCGGCATGGCATACATGGCAGAGATGGTCTGCCCAAATCCCACGCCACCATGTGCATGTTTGCCAAATTGTGCAAACACAGATGCCCCAAAGCTTACGTTAAGCCCCTGGTGCAAATCCCAAGTTGGCCATCCATACCTGTAGAACGGGAAACGCCCCACAAGCACATGCCCGTCGTGTGTGAAAGAGGGCAAGTGCAAGCTGTCCGTCGCGAAAGCGAACGGCCCGGCAGGCTCCACTGCAGACAACCCATAGGGCTCGTATTGCCTGATGGAATGTGCTGCATTATAGGTGTCGGCAGGCACCATTTCCGGGGCCACCACTTCAGCGACCTTGACTTCAGCGACCTTGCTAGTGTCGCCAACAATCTCTTGAGCACCGGCCACAATAGGGAGAAGCATGGCCGTCAATATCATGAATTTTCTCATCGGCTGCAAATATAAGGCATTCCCAGATTGAAGCCAAGTTTTTTAATTATATTTCACCAAGGAGAAGTTTATTTCACTAAAGAGAAGAGACCCACAATCCCAAGCCCCGTGAGGCTGGCAGCCCCACCAAACATCAGGATGGACCCGAGCAAGTTGCGTTTCTTTTGCGGCCTTTCCGCAAAATGGAACACAGTCTGTGACTTGTAGGTCTCGCCAGGCCTCAGGACCGTTGGCGGGAACTCGCTTTGATTGGGGCTGTCAGCGAGATGCATGGTCTCCAAGCACACAGCCGTTTGTTTCTGGTAAGCCAAGCCACCCTTGCCCACCATGTTGCCGTTCAGTCCATTTGCAGTATAAAGGTGAAGCACGGGTTCTGTGGTATACACTTCAAGCACCCTCCCGCTCGCCTCGTCATACAAAGTGGCAGCAGGACGCTTGTTGTCTCTTTTGTGTCTCAATACGAAGGAGTGGTCGTACCCCTTGGTTATGCTCATTTGCTCGTCGTAAATTTCGATGTCAGCCCCTATTGCTTTAGATGAAGTGAAATCAAAAGGAGTGTTTTTCACCCTCATGAATTTGCCATCAAGGTTTTTCATCTTGTCGTAAGTGGCGATATACTTTCCATCGATGGACAATTGCTGTTTCAGTACCGAGGAAGAGAGGTCACCAGAGATATTGAAGAAATGGTGGTTTGACAGGTTCAGCACCGTAGGTTTGTCTGTGACGGCCTGCAAATCCATGGTGACGGCATTGTTGGCAAGAGTGTAAGTCACCATCACTGTGAGAGTGCCTGGGAATCCATTTTCTCCGTCAGGAGAGACATATTTCAAGCACAAAGTGGAGTCTGTCTTTTCTTCCACCTCCCACACCTTGTCGGCGAATCCCGGGTATCCACCATGAGAGATGTGGTTTCCACCCGTCTTCTGCAAGTCGTACGACACGCCATCGAGGGTGAAGCTGGCATTCTTTATCCTGCCGACATACCTCCCCACGACGCTTCCGAAATTCTGTTTTCTCAGATGGTAGTCGTCTATGTTGTCGAATCCGAGCACCACATCCTCCAATTGTCCCTTGTTATTGGGCACCATGAGCGACACCATCCTTGCGCCATAGTTGGTGATGCATGCTTCCA
>CAMJLI010000063.1 GCA_946406585.1 uncultured Prevotellaceae bacterium
GCATCGGCATGGAGAAAGAGAAGTCCTATACGATGCCTTGAGCCATCATGGCATTGGCAACCTTCATGAAGCCGGCGATGTTGGCACCCTTCACGTAGTTGATGTATCCGTTAGGCTCCTTGCCATATTTCACGCACTGTTCGTGAATGTTCGACATTATGCCGTGCAACTTGGCATCCACTTCCGCGCCGCTCCATGCCAGGCGCATGGAGTTCTGCGTCATTTCCAATCCAGAAGTAGCCACACCACCAGCATTGACAGCCTTGCCAGGAGCGAACAGCTGTCCGGCAGCCACAAACTTATCAACTGCCTCAGCAGTGCAGCCCATGTTCGACACCTCTGCCACGCAGAGAGTCTTGTTGGCAAGCAACTGGTCGGCATCGTCGCCGTTAAGTTCGTTCTGTGTGGCGCATGGCAGTGCGATGTCCACTTTCACCTCCCAAGGCTTGCGGCCCTCGTAGAAGGTGGAACCCTCAAACTCTTCAGCATACGGAGCGCAAACGTCGTTGCCGCTGGCTCTCAGTTCCAGCATGTAGGCTATCTTCTCGTCGTCGAGACCGGCAGGGTCGTAGATGTATCCGTCAGGACCGGAGATTGTCACCACTTTGGCACCCAGTTCGGTAGCTTTCTTGGCGGCGCCCCATGCCACGTTGCCGAAACCGCTGATGGCCACCGTCTTGCCCTTGATGTCGATGCCGTGGGTCTCAAGCATCTGGTTTACGAAATACAAGGCACCGAAGCCAGTGGCTTCAGGGCGCAAGATTGAGCCGCCCCATTCCAGTCCCTTGCCAGTGAGCACACCCTGATATTGGTGAGTCAGTTTCTTGTACATGCCGAAGAGGTAGCCTATCTCTCGTCCGCCCACGCCGATGTCGCCGGCGGGAACATCCATGTCGGGACCTATCACTTTGTGCAGCTCAAGCATGAACGCCTGGCAGAAACGCATCACCTCGGCATCGCTGCGACCACGGATGGAGAAGTCGCTGCCGCCCTTGCCACCGCCCATGGGCAGTGTGGTGAGCGCGTTCTTGAAGGTTTGCTCGAATCCAAGGAACTTCAGGATTGAGAGGTTGACAGACGGGTGGAACCTCAGTCCTCCCTTGTATGGGCCGATGGCGCTGTTGTATTGCACGCGGTAGCCCAAGTTGACATGCACCTCGCCCTTGTCGTCCACCCAAGGCACGCGGAACGTCAGTATGCGCTCCGGCTCCACAAGGCGCTCTATGATTTTTGCTTTTTCAAATTCAGGATGCTGGTTGTACACTTCCACAACCGATGTGAGCACTTCTCTTACGGCTTGCAGGTACTCAGATTCTCCTGGATGCTTCTGCTCCAGGGCACTCATGATTTTCTCAACTTCCATAGTAATTCGTTTTATAGGTTAATGTGTCGAATATGTCTTTAAGGCACGCAAATTTATTTAATTATTATGTAACTTCCAAATAAAAGAAGGAAAATTTCCTACAAGAATTGTTTTTTGGTTACTGTTGTTGTTTCATGGGTGATGATATTGTCCCTTGTGCCGAGTGCGTCCACCATATTCTATGGCATGCGTGGGGCAGTGGTGATAGCACGCGAAGCATGAAATGCACCGCCTGTCGTGCATCCATTGTGGATGGTTGCCGCTGTCCAGCATCACGTTTGCCATCGGACAGCTTTTAACGCAAAGTCCGCAGCCGATGCATCGGTCTTGCACCACGTGGAACGGCTTGTCTGTAAGCAGCCATCTAACGAAAGCCCACCCCAGCAGTCGGCTGTTGGTCTTGGGCCAATGGCTGGTGTGAAGGAGGCGAACGTCGGTCTGGCGTTGACGGATGATGTCAGAATACCTTTTCAGGTCTTTCTCAGCTTGACTTAGCTTCCTCGCCTCGTTGTCGGCATTGTCCACATCCATGAAAGGCAGGCCCACATAGCTTTCGGGCATGATGAGCGAGAAGGCACAGTCGAACGACATCCCCGAAGCCGACAAGTCCTTTTCCGCGATCTCCACCGTCTCGCCGATGTCGTCGCCGGCGGTGCACAGCATCCAGCAATACCTCCTCTTCTGTGAAGAGGAAGATGAACCTTTCCCATGCAACGATTGCATGAATTGCCTGACCGGCACGGGAGGCCTCCAGCCGTGCACGGGGAAGCAGAAGCCCAGTGTCTCGTCGTCGGAAAGGTCTGTTGGGCATTCCTTGCCTTGCAGCACATCAGCGATGTTTACAAGACGTTCATCGAGCATCACCCCAATCTGGCGGGCAGCCCAGGCCGTGTTGCCGGTACATGAGAAATAATATATCATGTTGCAAAAATAATACTATTTTGAATCTTGCCAAAGTGTTTCTTCTACTTACTTGCAAAAGTCATCAAAAAAGGCTATTTTTGCAGTCGCAACATTACAACAAGCTTCATGGACAACATCATACCGCAAGAGTGGACCAAATTCTATCTGAAAGATGTGTCGTTCGTCAACATCATGACGCACCGCATCTTCAACGTGCTAATAGTCGCCAATCCATACGACGCCTTCATGCTCGAGGATGACGGGCGCGTGGATGAGAAAATCTTCGACGAATACATGCAGTTGGGCATGCGCTATCCGCCATCGTTCACGCAAGTATGCACCACCGAGGAGGCGCGCAGGGTGCTTTCCGACATGGCCATCGACCTTGTGATATGCATGCCCGGCAATGCCGACAATGACGCCTTCAGCGTGGCACGTGACATCAAGGCAGAGTTCCCGAATCTGCCATGTGTGGTGCTCACACCCTTCTCGCATGGCATCACCAGGAGGATTCAGGACGAGGACATGTCCATCTTCGACTACGTGTTCTGCTGGCTTGGCGACACGAACCTCATTCTCTCCATCATCAAGCTGCTTGAGGACAAGATGAACATCGAGCACGACGTGGAGGAGGCGGGAGTGCAGATGATATTGCTCGTGGAAGACAACATCAGGTTCTATTCCTCGGTGCTTCCCAACCTCTACAGCTACATACTTCTCCAGAGCCAGCGGTTCTCCACCGAGGCGCTCAACCCGCATACGGCGGCACAGCGAAAGCGCGGCAGGCCAAAGGTGCTCCTTGCGAGGACCTACGAGGAAGCCATGGCATATTATGAGAAATATGCCGAGAACACTCAAGGCATCATCAGCGACGTGAGATTTCCGAAGGATGGCGTGAAGGACCCCGAAGCCGGGTTCAAGTTGCTCAGGGAGATACGCCGCCGCGACGAGTTCGTCCCGCTCATCATGCAAAGTGCGGAAAGCATAAACGAGGAGAAGGCAAGAGCCGAGGGCTTCCATTATGTAGACAAGAACTCGAAGAAGATGAACATCGACCTGCGCAACCTGCTTGCGGAGCATTTGGGATTTGGCGACTTCATCTTCCGCGACCCTGCCACCAAGCACGAGGTGATGAGGGTGAGAAGTCTGAAGGAGTTGCAGGACAACATCTTCAACATACCCAACGACTCGATGCTCTACCACATTTCTCGCAACCATGTGAGCCGGTGGCTTTGCGCCAGGGCGATATTCCCCGTGTCGCAGTTCTTGAAGCACGTCACATGGCACAAGTTGAAGGATGTGGATGCCCACAGGCAGATAATCTTCGACGCCATTGTGAAATACCGCAAGATGAAGAATGTGGGCGTGGTGGCGGTCTTCGACCGTGGGAAATACGACCGCTATGCACACTTTGCGCGCATAGGTGAAGGCTCGCTTGGAGGCAAGGGCAGAGGACTGGCCTTCCTCGACAACATCATAAAGCGCCATCCGGAGTTCAATGCTTTCGACAATGCTTCGGTGGCAATCCCCAAGACGGTGGTGCTGTGCACCGACATTTTCGACGAGTTCATGGATGCCAACAATCTTTACCAGATAGCATTGAGCGACTTGGACGACGATGCCATATTGAAGCATTTCCTGAAGGCACAGTTGCCCGACAAACTCATAGCCGACTTCTTCACCTTCTTCGAGGCCACCAAGTGCCCCATCGCCGTGAGGTCGTCGTCGCTGCTGGAGGATGCCCATTACCAACCTTTTGCCGGCATCTATTCCACCTACATGGTTCCCTACATGGACGACAAGTATGAGATGCTGCGTATGCTGGCTTGTGCCATCAAGGGCGTTTATGCCTCTGTGTTCTATCGCGATTCCAAGGCATACATGACCGCCACGAGCAATGTCATCGACTCTGAGAAGATGGCTGTCATTCTGCAAGAGGTGGTGGGTACGACCTACGGCACCCATTTCTATCCCAATATCAGTGGCGTGTTGCGTTCGCTGAACTATTACCCCATTGGCGACGAGAAGGCAGAGGATGGCATAGCCAACCTGGCGCTCGGTCTTGGCAAGTACATCGTAGATGGCGGGCAGACGCTCCGTGTCAGTCCGTACCATCCACATCAGGTGCTGCAGACCAGTGAGATGGATATTGCGCTGAAGGAAACGCAAACAAAGTTCTATGCCCTCGACATGCAGAACGCCGGTGATGACTTCAAGGTGGACGATGGGTTCAACATATTGAAGCTGAGGGTCAAGGAAGCCGACAAGGACAATTCGCTGCAGTTCATAGCATCCACATACGACCCCTACGACCAAATCATACGCGACGGCATCTACGAGGGAGGCAGGAAGGTCATCTCCTTCGCCGGACTGTTGCAGCATGGTGTCCTCCCGTTCCCTGAAATCATGCAGATGGCCATGCGTTATGGTGCCGAGGGCATGCACCGCCCGGTGGAGATAGAGTTTGCCTGCAACATCCGCGACATGAAGATTCTCGATTTCTATCTCCTGCAGATAAGGCCCATTGTCGATTCCAAGCAGATGCTGGAGACCGACCTTTGCACCATACCCGACGACGATTGCCTGCTGCGCTCCCACATGTCGCTGGGTCACGGCATTAGCGAGGAGGTGCGCGATTTGGTGTATGTGAAGACCGACGACAACTTCACGGCATCCAACAACCCTGCGATAGCGTCGGAGATAGAGAAGATCAACCGCAAGTTCCTGGCTGAAGGCGGCAACTATGTGCTTGTAGGCCCAGGCAGATGGGGGTCGAGCGACTATTGGTTGGGCATCCCCGTGAAGTGGCCTCATATCAGTGCGGCGAAACTAATCGTGGAGGTGGGGTTGAAGAATTACAGGATAGACCCCAGCCAGGGCACCCACTTCTTCCAGAACCTCACCAGCTTCGGTGTGGGATATTTCACCATCAACACGTTTACGGGCAATGGAATATGGCGCAAGGAGGTGCTTGATGCCATGCCGGCTGTTGAGGAAACCGATCATGTGCGTCATGTGAGATTCGAAAAGCCACTCTGCATCATGATGGATGGCAAGAAGCAGGAAGGACTGGTAAAGATGCCGCAAGTGTGACATTGTCATGCCAAAAAATGAAAATTTATTCGGTTTTTCATGTTGTTTGCGGACACAAATAATTGATTTATATCAAGAATTTGCCTTTTTGTGACGATTTTAAATAAAATAATTTGCAAGACACGGTGCAAAGGCTTAACTTTGCATCGTGTTTTTCATAGTATTAGATTTAAGGTTAACAAAGGTTGGAGTACGGCGGTACTCCTTTTTTTATGTCCTTTCGTTTTCTTGCTGTGGTCACACCACCTTTGTGGCGTAATAATTGAAATCGTTGAACAGCGTGCTGACAAACCGTTCCGGATTCCCATCCTTGGCCTTTATGCCAAGCATGTCTTCAAGTTTCGTTGCCAATTTCTGCAGATACTCTTCGCGCTCGCTGCCGTCGTATTCGAAAAGGATGCGTCGCATCACCTCCATCTGCCTAACGCTGAGGTTGGAAGCCTCCGGATATGTGGGATTGTAGCCCTTCATAGCGAACGACATGTTTTGCAGGATATGTGGCACGTCGTACGACGACACCCGCACCACGGCAGTGCCTGCGGCAATGTCGCCTATGCGCTGGCTGTTTTTGTTGAAGATGGCGAAAACGATGCCCAGGCCAGTAGGGATTTCCACCAACAGCAAGGTCCATCTGAGCATGAAGGCTCTGAAAGGAGGTCGAGAACCGTCAAGGCACACCACCCTGATTTTCATGATTTTCTTTCCAAGGGTTTGTCCGTTGAAGAAATATTCCGTCCACAAGGGATAGGAAAGGAACAAGGCTATAGTTGCATAAGCAATGATGTCTTTCAAGTCGCGGTGATCGTAAAAGAAATCAGAGTTGTTCAGCATCGTCATCATTAGTGTCACCGTGAAAAAAATGATGAAGCAATCGAAGCCGAAGGCAATGATTCTCTGCAAGATGGTGGCTGCAGTCTGATGAATGCACACATGCTGGCAAGTAATGAAAGTGGTCTGAGCCATAAGGTTGTGATTGATTTTTTGCAAAAGTATAAAAAATATTTATATATTTGCATCCTGAAACCAGAAAACTCCACATATCACATGCAAGAGGCAGTCTTCATAAGGCGAAACATCGACAAATGGAAGAAGATGGAAATGATGGTGGGTGACAATCTGTTCACCACGCCAGACGACATGGTGGCTGCGTATAACGAGATAACGTCAGATTTGGCATTCGCACAGACCCAATATCCGTCATCGCCTGTCACTTCCTATCTCAATAGTCTTGCGCTCAGCTTGCACCGCGACATATACAGGCAAAAGCATTATTCCTTTGCTTCTTTCCTTCGCTTCTGGACCCATGAGATACCATTGTCTGTCTATAGCGCGCGTCGTGAGATGATTATCTCCTTGGTGCTGTTTGTAGTGTTTTTCCTGGTAGGCATGATCTCTTATTTCGGCGACAATGACTTCGTACGCGCCATTTTGGGTGATAGCTACGTAGACATGACGCTCAACAACATAGAGCAAGGGCAACCGATGGCAGTCTATGGCACCGGAACGCAGGTGGAATCTTTCCTGGGAATAACCTTGAACAACATCTGGGTGACGATGAAGATATACGGTCTGGGCATATTCACCAGTTTTGGAGCCGGTTATGGACTGATGATAGACGGCACCATGGTGGGAGCCTTCCTTGCCATGTTCATAGATCACAATCTATTCAAGGAGGCATTTCTGGCTGTGATGCTTCATGGCACTCTTGAGATATCCGGCATGATATTGGCAGGCGGTGCAGGTTTGGTGCTTGGCAACGGATGGCTCTTTCCCGGCACGCACACCCGTCTGGAGTCGTTCATGATTTCAGCCCGTCGCAGCATAAAGGTCATTCTGTCCACCGTGCCCATATTCATCGTTGCAGCATTCATAGAGGGTTTTTTCACCCGTTTCACCGAATCGGGTGATTTGTGGCGCCTGGCGGTAATCCTCCTCTCTTTTGCCTTTGTGATGTTCTATTATGTTTATCTGCCAATAAAGCGACATCGTGATGAGGAGGGAAGAAGATAGGATCCAGTTGTATGCCAACCGCAAGGTGTTGCAATGCGTAGAGGCGTCGTTAGACTTCATACGTGCCAACAGGCGAGTGTGGGTGAAGTCGGCTTTGGTACTGTTCCTGCCCATTTGCGTGGCTTTGTCGTTGGTAGCCCTACCAATGACACAACCCCAGATGAACAATGCACAAAACAATTACTTATGGGCGAGATTCTTTGAACTGGAATCATGGAATTTTGACTTCTTCTTGATTGTGACATGTGTGGGTGTCTGGCTCGCATACGTTCATGTCTATGCCTTGTTGCTTGCTGAACTCCAGAGGGATGGTGGAGTCAAGACGGTCCAGTTGTCGACCCTCGTGCCCTATTTCTTGAGAAGTGCCTCGCGGTTATGGTGGTTGTTTGCCGTGCCCATAGCATTCGCTTTAATAATGAACATAGGCGTGCTGTTTTGCCTATTGCTGCCTATAATATTGGTTCCCCTTTCCCTTTTGCCGTCGATATTCATCTTGGAGCATGAGAGCATGCCAACAGCCATATCCAAGTCGTTCAGACTGGGCTTCTCCTCATGGTTCTATTTGGCATTCAACATGATTCTCACAATGATGCTGGCATTCTGCATGGTGTGGGTGTTGCAGGTGCCATCCCTCGCCATGGACATCTTTATGGACATTTTGCCAAAGAATGCAGACAACGCCCTTGGACATTTGCCATTCTACATCTTTTGGATGGTTTTCTCCACGATTTCCTGTTTTGGCTTTTTCGTGGTGGTTTCCATGCTTGTCTTGGGTTGTGCATTCCAATATGGCAGCGTCTCAGAACGGGTTGACGACACATCGATATTGCATGAAATAGAAGACTTTGAGAACTTGTAAATCCTTGAGCCATGCCGACTAATCCGATAATGCAAAATGATTCGCTTGCCGCCATCTTTTCCCAAGGGCACAACTACGACGCCTCGCTTGTGGGCAACAAGTTGAAGAACGACCTGATAGAAGGAAAAGTTGAAGACGATGCAACATCGGCCTTTGACTCGTTCATGGAAGCCTTGGCGAATTTCTTTGTCTCCTTGCCATGGGTGGTATATGTGATAGCAGGAATGGTGCTGGTGGCTTTGTTGGCTTGCATGCTTTACAAGTACAGGAGGCTTTGGGGAGGAGACTACAGGGAGAAAGATATCGCTTTGGAAGATGACATATACGATATAGACTATGACAAGGAAATCAAAGATGCCATCCTTCACGGCGACCATGCCCAGTTGGTGAGGTTGGTTTATCTGAGCACCTTGCGCTCCCTTGACGAGACAGGACGCATAGCGTGGCGTATCTACAAGACCCCCTCCCAATATGCCAGGGAGATGCGTCAAGATGAATTCAGCAAAATGACATACCATTTCCAAAGAGTAAGGTATGGGAAGTTTGAAGCCTCGCCAGCATTGTACGAGCAGATGAAGAAGCTTCAGGAAAAAGTGCTGAAAGGAGGTGAGCCATGAAAACGATGAGGATAATTCTGATAGCGGTGGCTGTCTTGGCTTTGGCAGGTGTCTTTCTGTTGACAAAAGGCCGCACTTTCATCTGGGATACCTCTACAGAATTCCTGCCCCAAGATGAAGAACCTTTTGGATGCAAGTTCTTTGACAAGATGGCAGAAGCCACTTTGCCTAATGGCTATTCTTATTTTGATGGCAACCCAACAGAAATGCTTGAAGGAGAAGACACCTTGTCGTTGCTTGTCCTGCTTGAATACCTGTATGTCGATGATGATATGGAGGAACTGCTTGCCTCTTTTGTGAAAAAGGGCAACAAGCTCATGATAGTTACGGGAGACTATTCATTTTGGGATGATGACCCCGATGAAAGTCTTTTTCCTTTTGAAGTGAACAATTACGGCTATTTCAGCACCAAACAAATGCGGGATGGACTATTGGGAAAAATCCCTCCCTCTCGACTCTTCATGGACAAAGATACTATAAAGGTGAATAGTGCCTTGGCTCCAGGTTTTATAAACAGCATGCTTATTGATTATAAAGTGCATTCTTACATTGAAGTCATGGATGACGACGAGGCAGGAACTAACTTCAAGAAGGAAGCGTCCTTGTCGTATCAATTTGGCAAAGGCAGGGTGTATGTCGTTGCCAACCCCTTGCTTTTCACCAATTATGGCGTGCTGCATCGCGACATTGCACGCTACATAGGAGCACAGTTGGAACTCATAGCCGACCATCGTGTCGTGAGGTTGTCGTGCAGGACGGCAAGAGGCAAAACATTGATAGAGGACTATTATGAAGAAGGAGAAAACACCATGGCTCCTCTCTCATATTTCCTCAGCCGGCAACCATTGAGGTGGGCTACATACACCTTGCTGGCAGGCGTTTGTGTCTTCATGCTTTTCACGGCAAGACGCAGACAAAGGGCTATTCCTATTGTAGAGGAGCCAAAGAACAAGAACCTGGAATTCGTGAGGCTTCTCGGTACGATTTATTGCAAGAATCATGACAATGCAGACATTCTGCGAAAGAAATACTTGTATTTCAAGGAAGACCTGCGCAGGCGACAGATAGCAGACCTTGATGACCAAGTCAGCCATCAGGACAATGTGAGAATTCTGGCGCAGAGAACCGGACTTGAAGAGAAGTTTGTGGAAGAGACATTAAGCGAATTGCGCAATTTGACAGACCCTGAAGTGTCTGTCGTCAGCAATGCGAAACTAATGCAATGTGTACAAAGCATAGACAAAATAACAAATAATCTATAAATGGAAGAAAACATGACGCAACGCCTCGACTTGATGGCGTTTTCAGAAAAGATGGCACTTGTCCGCCAGCAGATAGGCAGTGTGGTGGTAGGGCAGGACAAGGTTGTTGACTTGCTGATTACAGCAGTGCTCGCCGACGGCCACGTGCTCCTGGAAGGCGTGCCAGGTGTGGCCAAGACATTGCTGGCACGACTGCTGGCACGGCTCATCGATGCACGCTTCAGCCGCTTGCAGTTCACGCCCGACCTGATGCCGAGCGATGTGCTTGGCACCTCTGTGTTCAACATGAAAGAGTCGGAATTTGAATTCCGTCAGGGACCGGTGTTTGCCGACATCGTTCTCGTGGA
>CAMJLI010000064.1 GCA_946406585.1 uncultured Prevotellaceae bacterium
GTGAGGTCCACATCCTGATTCATCTTCACTTGTATGCTCTGGGTTGTCTGCCCGTCGCTCCAGTAGTTGAAGTTCACCAGTCCTTCATATTGTTTTGCGGTGAGTATCACGTATGTGTCTTGCTCATACATTCTCTTTCCTTCCACCATGGTTGGGGCTGGGTTCACCTCCACCATGTAGTCTGACGGCACGCCATCCACGGCAAGCTTCAGCTCGTAAGTGTTCACTGCCGCAAAGTTGGCTGTGAGTGCTGCCTCACCTGTCACGGTGTACACGAACTTGGCAGCAGTGGAGACCACGTTGCCCTCGCTGTCGGTCCAGTTCACAAAGTCGTAGCCGAAGTTCTCTGTTGCGGTAAGCGTCACCTCTGTGTCGGCCTCGTAAGCATCCTCGTTGGGATAAGCACTCACCGTGCCACCATCGGCAGGACTTGCTGCGATAGTCAGAGGATATGTCACCACTTGCTCCACGGTTCCGCTCACCTTGCCGTTGATCACCACATTTCCTATGCATATCTGCTTGTTGTTTGCAGTCTTGGAAATGTAGAATCTCAGCGTGAATTCGTCGCCCTCTCCTGCGTTGATGTTCATCTGGTGGTTCAACTGGGCTGTTGCCGCATTTGATCCGCTGTTTCTCAGCACTGTTGCAGCGTTCATTTCCGTGATGCTGCTCTCAACGCCGTCAATAGTATAGCTCCAACTGAACGTGGCACCATCAGTTCCCACTTTCACGGCATCGAAAGAGAAGCCGGTAGGTTGGAACTTGACACCCTTGGCGGGTTTCACGCGGTACTCTATCATCACGGCCTCCTCGTTGCCTGCATTGCTTGTGGCGGGTTGGTATTTCATCATGTCGGTTTCGAAGTATGTTGCCACCGTGGCGGTCAGCCCACTACCCACCGATACGGAAGTGCTGCTGATGGCATTGGCAATGTCATCGGCCACTATTCCTCTTTCCTCATTGCCCACGGGCCATGTGATGGTGCCCGGCGTCTCGTTGTAGGTGGCGCCTTCGTGGTTGGCCACCACAGGCATCACGGTCTGGATGTAGCGGTAGTAGCTTCCTTCGCTGCCCATTACTATTTCCACTGTTGGATTGCTGCTTGCCACGGTGTAGGATATGGTCTTGCCGCTGGTGTAGTCGTTCTGCCCGTCGATGGTTAGCTCTGTGAGGGCGTTGTATGCCTCCACAGACACTGTCGCTCCCTTGCAGGATGGTATGACGAACTTGGTTCCTCCATTTATCTGGCACCAGTCTGTCCAGTTTGCATTGGCTATCTTTCCGCCAGTGGCATCGAAGTCGAGTTTCACGTCTATCACACTTCCATCAACATTGGCTTGTGTCACATAGATGCCTGTGGCTCCAGCGCCTTGGTATGCCATGACAGGTGCTCCATTCTTGCGCTGGAAGTCCCACTTCAGCGTCACGGCTGCCGTGCGGTCGTCCAGACTGACTGCATTGTCTTCAAACACCGGGGTAAGGGTGAGATTTTCACTTGGTGCGGTGACAGTGCTGCCGCAGGAATAGTTGTCTGTGCCGTCGGTCCATCCGGTGAGTGTCTTGCCCTCCACATAAAGGGTCTTGTTCAATGGGATGTCGAACGAGCCGCCTTGTTCCACAGTGACATTCTCTGGCGCGGTGCCTTCAATGCCTTCTATTCCCGTGATGTCGTATGTCACGGTGATGTCTTCCACAAGTTCTGACGGGTCTGCCGCCTCGACTGCGAAATAGGTCTGATAGCCGCCGCCGCTGATTGTCAGCGTGGTTGCTCCTCCTTTGTAGAAGGTGGATGTCACATTTTCAGGTTTGCTTGCCGACCAAGTCGAACCCTGGATGTTCATCGTGGCCACCTCATTGCCTTCGGCATCCTTCACGGAGACATCGCCGCTGAAATCTCCCAGTCCGTAGGTGATTTTCACAGGACCTTCCACGGGAACGGTGACGACAAGGCCCGACCAGCCGTATTGGTTGGAGTGCCATTTGCCAGAGATGGTGCAGACGGAGGTTTCGTCGGCTGCATCCACTCGCGTGATGCTGCCATCGTCGGCAACAGCGATGCCCATAGGCCCCACTGCCCCCCACTGCACGAGTTCGCTTTCCTCAAGCAGGTTGCCATTGGTCAAGTCCACTTTCACGTCCTTGAATGCAGCAACTGCCGTCTGTGCCGTCGTCAGCATGGCCAACATCAGCACAAAATACGATGCAATGCGTTTTCTCATAAAAATAGATGTTGTTTAGTAGATTGATTAAAAGAGTTTTGCAAAGATAGCACATGCTGAGCAAAAAGCAAAAAAATATCACACTTTTTTTACTGACCTTAAAAACCTTAAAGACCTTAAAGACCCTAAAGACCTTAAAGACCTTAAAGACCTTAAGGTCCCTAAAGTCCCTAAGGTCCTTAAAGTCCTTAAAGTCCTTTAATCAAAAAGCCGTGTCAGTTCACCTGGCTGTGAAACTGGTAAATGATGTTGTGCCCTTGGCTGAGCTGCCAAGATAAATGCCATGGAAGCTGTCGGTGGCGTCGGTTGGCTCGGTGGTTGAATATTTTACATTGTAAGAACCTCCGCTCACCATGCCTTTGGCTGTGAACAGGGCAAGCGTGCTTGACAGCGAAGCAGGGAAGGAATAAGTCACAAGGTTGTTGCCTGAAGCATCGGCCAAGGTGTAGTACCTTCCGGAAGCATAGCTGAGGGTGCTGGTTACAAATGTGTAGCCCTGCTTTGCATTGCTGATGGTGCTGCCAGAGGAGCCGCCCCAGCCTCCGCCACCGCCTTGAGCGCCACCGGCACTGATGCCGATGCCTGTTCCGGTGATTTGGATGTAGGAGTTGTTGTCGCAGTCAAAACCTTCCTCCGGACCGCCCTTTGTGGTGTAGGCGAAGACCGTGCCGTTGCCGATGGTGATGGCTCCGGTGCGCCCGGCATTGGAGTCAACAGCATCGTTGCCATTGGAGTAGCACACCGTGATGCCTCCATTGAAGTAGATGCACCCACTGCTGTTGACGCAGTCGTCGTAGGACTTGAAGTAGTGCTTTCCTCCCTCGAAGTAAATGGCGGTCTTCGATTCCAGTCCTTCTGCCCCATTGGTGCTTGTGCTCACCTCCGTCGTGCCGCCATAAAGCGTGGCATTGCCTTGCACCTTGATGGCTTTTGCCGATGAGCCGGAACTTTGCTGTCCTCCCCATCCTCCACCACCGGTAGAGCCAAGCGAACTGCCTGTTGTGACTACCGTCAGTGTCGGTCCTTCTCCTCCGCTCACTCCTTGTGTGTAGGTGCCGCTGCTCTTTATTCCCTTGCCGCCGCTGCCGCTCATGGTGATGCTGATGGTGCCGTTGTTCAGGGCTATGGTGTTGTCGGCCTTCATGCCCTTGGCGGTGTATGTGTCGTTGGTGCCTTGCTGTCCTGCTCCCGTGTTGGTGATGTCTATGGTGCCTCCCGTAGTTGTGATGTTGGTGGCTGAGATGCCCCTGCCTGCCGTTCCTGTGGCACGGATGGTCAGTTTGCCGTCGCTGATGAAGAAGTCTGTTGCCTTGATGCCCGAACTATATGAAGCATCGTTGTTTATCACCTGCATCGCACCTGAGGGATTGAGGGTGATGTCGCCTCCGCTGATTGTCACGGTGGCTTTCGACTTGATGCTCTTGCTCATCGCTCCCTTGTTGTCCACGATGATGGTGCCGCCGGCAATGTTCAAATCTCCATCTGCCTTCATGCCGATGGCATTGTATGCCGTGCCATTATCCTCCGACACATCCGTGGTGCCGCCGTAGGTGCTGGTTACGTTTGACAATGTATAGGTACGGGTTGTGCCGCTTGTGGTGTAGCTGTTGCTGATGCTGTAGTAGATGTCCGAACCACTTGTTGGGGCACTGAAGGCTGATGAGCGTATGGTGTATGTCGTACCGCGGCTGGTATAGTTGTCGCTCTTGAAATAGTATGTTCCTTCCTCGCCTCCAAAGTCATGATAATAGAAGGTGAGTGTCTGGTATCCCGAACTTCTTGTCACTGTCTGTGTCAGTTGCTTCACATATGTGCCGTCGTTCTTGTAGAGGTACACATTCGTCCAGGCTCGCCCGCCACCAGGACCCATTCCTCCGCCTCCACCTGTCGGGATGCTGACATACACCTTGTATGATGTTGTGGGTGTTTCGGTGCTTGAGCCTGTGGTTTCTGCAGTACCGCCATTGCCATTGGCGGTTATGTGGATGTTGGTGGTTGCCTTGCTTTCGTCGATGGTGATGGCTCCCTCTGCACTCAAGCCCTTGCCGCCATTGGCTGTGTTGTTGATGGTCAGCGTGCCTCCATTGATGTTTATGTCGCCATCGGCCTTCACTGAAGTGGGATAGCTGAGCTCGGTGTCTGCCACTATGTTTCCTGTCTGCGTGATGGTGAGCGTGCCTCCTTGTATGTTCACGTCATGGTCGGTCTTTATTCCCTTGGCGGCATCGCCAGTGACGGTGAGGGTGATGGTGCCGTCGATGAGAGTGAAGTCACCGGTATCTTCAGCGTCGGTGCCGTCATCTTCCAAAGACACCTGGATGCAGTCGTCTGCCACATCATCGATGGTGATGGAGCCGCTCTCCATCAAGAAATATTGGTTGCAGTTGATTCCGTCCTTTGCCGCCTTCTGTACGTTGATGGTGCAGTTTTTCACTTGCACGTACTCCTTGCTCCAGATGGCGTTGGCTGCATGACTATAGACATTCAACTTGCCCTTGCCCTTGAATTCCGTATGGCCCTTGCATACGAAAGTTCCTTTTTGCGTGTTTGCCTCTCCGTCAACAAGCGTATTTTCAGTGTCTTTTTTCACGCTGACTTCAATCCTCTTTCCATTCTGAATGTTTATTGGGGCGCCATTGGGGTTGGTGAGTGTCAGTCCTTCGAGTGACACTGAGGCCTTGTAATTGCCTGCCAGGTAGAACTCTCCATCTGTGGAGTTTCCACTAAGCATGTATGTTATCTCTTGTTCCAGGTCATCCGCTTGTGTTATGCTTACATGTGCGCCGTTTGCCTCCACCGTGAGATATTGGGCCACATTGCCGGCTACAAGGACGGCGGCTGACTCTCCATCGTAGGTCACCTTCACGGTGTTGTCTGTCACTTCAGCATTATCGATATATATCTGGTCCAGTTGGCTCAGTGTATATGCTTTGCCTAGTATGGTCAATGTTTGCGCATCTTGATAGTTCATGTCGCCAACTTGCAATGCGGGGTACTGGTAGGTCACCTCTCCCATCTGCACATTGAGCGTTTGTGATATTGCTGACAATGTGAGCGTTAGTGTGGCAAAAAGTGAAATGATTCGTCTCATGTTATATTAGTTTTTACTTTTTTGCCTGCAAAAATAGGTGTTTTTCACAAATGTACCACAAAAAAATCTGCGAACAATGCTTTTTTTTCAGCAAAGTGATATCCAACATCGAACCAACCACCCATTCTCCGTATGCATCGGTTGTGCCGTCGCCATCCTTCCCCATGCCGCGCTTGGTGATGGACTTGCCACCTACATTGTGTAACCATACTGTGTTCAAAACTCTGACATAAATCCCGCATTTTTATACGCAAGAAATGCAAAACTGAGGCAGAAATAACAAAAAACTGCATTTTTCTTACATTAAAATGCAGGAAGTTGTCGGATTAATTCTTTTTTTGTACCTTTGCGCGATTTCTAAAATCATAGCCTAACATTAAGGAATTATGAAGAATTTTTTACTATTTGTATGTATGTTTGTCTTTGTGCTCTCATCATGCATCAAAGACGAGCCGATGAACTCGGAATGTGACATTGTGAGTGCATGGGTGGAAGGCGACCAATACGAAAACAACTTCTACGAAGCCTCTCAAATGCGTTTGGAAAACATTACGACAACGGAAAAAAATATCGTCTTTAGCGTCCGTTCTCTGATCTCGCTCCCAACGAGCATGCCTGTCTTTTTCAATATCACGCCTGGAGCCACCATCGAACCCGCCAGTGGGTCTTTGCAAGATTTCACAAAGGGCCCCGTGGTCTATACGGTCACTTCCCAAGACGGTAGCTGGCATCGCCAATACAAAGTGTCTTTCAAGGAAGCCTCACTGCCCACCTTCAAATTCAGTTTCGAGAACTACAATACAGTAGAATCTGGCTCAAACAAATACCATGAGTTCTTTGAAATCGACAAGATGGGTGCACCTCATTACATTTGGGCATCGGGCAATCCCGGCGCCGTTCTTGCCAGATACAAATCGAATGCCGAAGACCAGCCCACCTATTCGTTGGAAAAAGGTTACAAGGGGCGGGGCGTATGCCTGAACACCCAGGATGCCGGACCTCTGGGCAGGGATTTCGGCAAGCCTATCGCTGCCGGCAACTTGTTCATGGGCAAGTTCATCCTTGAGAAAGTGCTCTTCGAACCACTGAAAACCACTCGATTCGGAATAGATATTGACCGTGCACCCCTGCGCATGACTGGTTATTACAAATACCGTCCGGGAGAGGTGTTCACCGACATGAAAATGCATGAGGTGCCCGGACGCATTGACGAGGCGAGCATTTATGCCGTGTTCTACCGCAACAAAGACGCGGAGGGTAATGACATTTTCCTCTATGGCGACGACGTGCTCACCAGTCCTTATATCGTGAGGAAAGCCCAGGTGGCATCGCTTCCACCAACAAACGAATGGACCCGTTTCGAGGCGTTCTTCGAGGGAGGTGATGTCGATGATGAGTTATTGTTGAACAAAGGTTACAACTTGACTCTCGTCTTCTCGTCGAGCAAAGACGGTGCCTCTTTCGAGGGTGCAATAGGCAGTGAGTTGTGTGTGGACGAGGTGGAAGTCTCGTTCGAGGAATTGGATAATGAATGAGAGGAGGAACAGCATCATGAAGAAAAATATCATCATCTGTATCGCTTTTTGCCTGGCATGGCTGCTGCCTGGCCAGACGCTCGCCATTACTCCTGACGGCGGAATACAACTGAAAGCCCGTGTGGGCTATAGCATCGGCGGCACCGCCCCCATCGGCATTCCCGCCACCATCCGAAGCATCGAAGCCTACCGACTCACACCCTCGCTGATGGCGGGAGCCGAAATGCAGATGTCGCTGCGTGGCAACTGGGGATTGATGGCAGGACTGCGCATCGAGAACAAAGCCATGGACGCAGAGGCCACCACCAAAGGATACCGGATGGAAATGGTGAAAGGTAACAGCAAAATCGAGGGACTCTTCACTGGTCATATCAAGCAAGAGGTAACGGAGTGGATGCTCACACTGCCGGTAATGGCCACTTACCAACTCGGACAGAAAGTGACACTGAAGGCGGGACCCTATCTCTCTGTGCTACTCAACAAGGATTTCAGCGGCATCGCATCCGACGGATATTTGCGCCAGGGCGATCCCACCGGACCGAGGGTGGACATGGGCAAAAAAGAGGGTGAATGGGCCACCTACGACTTCAGCGATGAGATGCGCTCTATACAGTTTGGAGCCGCAGTGGGGGCCGACTGGCAACTGCATGAGCACTTCGGCCTCTCAGCCGACCTCAACTGGGGCCTTACAGGCATCTTCAACAACGACTTCAAGACTGTGGAACAGACCCTTTACCCCATCTACGGAACGATAGGTGTTTTCTGGAAATTCTGACGGCGGTCTTCATATTCCCTCGTTAATGTCATTGTATGTGACGGAGTTCTTACTCTTGGCATGACCGAGGAAGACTATAAATTTCAAGGCAGGTGGAGCGATGGTTCCACCTGCCTTGATTTTCGGCCTTGAGAGTAACTTGTTTAATCCAACGTTTCCCCGGCGATGTCAATGTTTCACCACTTTACGACCGTTGATGATGTATGTGCCTGGTGCCAGGTCGCCCGTTTGACGGATACCGTTGAGGTC
This sequence comes from uncultured Prevotellaceae bacterium, assembly GCA_946406585.1. The sequence goes on from CAMJLI010000064.1 coordinate 7,870, forward strand.
ATAGGTGTCGGGGGTGGATTGGCTGTCGTTAGCGATTTGGTAGATGCCGCTGGGCATGCTTTCGCTAATGTTGTAAGGCTTGTTGGTAATTTGGAACTTGGCGATGAGGGGATAGTGGTCTCCAAGGGGCACACCATCGCGTTTGTAGCCTTTTTCGTCCTTTTCAAAACTTACAAGCTTCAGCCCGTATCCTCCTATGGGGCTGATGTATAGGATATTGTCAAGTGTTTCGCCTTCAATGGCATCACTGCCTAACGCCGGATACGTGCCATTGTTGCAGGCTTCCACCCATGCGTCTTTGACAACAGCCCTTCCCGTTGCCTCGATGGCATCGATGAAGACGGTCTTGATGTCGTCGCGATGGTAGTAACTGTTCATGTCGCCAGCCACTACGATGGGACGCGCGTCCATGTTGTCGAGAATGTACTCTCGCAGTTGCACCCACTGGGCTTGGCGCGCCTCGCGGTCCCTGGCGTCGTTACCTTTCTCCTCGTCACGATCCGAACTGGCATCCATGTGCATGTTATAGACAACAACCTCTTTGCCGTCGGACAGTGTAATCTCATGGCGACGGAAACCCTTGGTGATGATGTCGTCGAAATCGTGGCTGAATTTGCCAAAGCTGCTGTTCCAAGCCACACGCTCATGCCGCTTGGGGGTGATGCCCTTTTTCCATACGGCATTGAGACCATCGCACTCAAACCGGAAATTCTGCAAGTGGGCGAAATCTATCTCATTTTCCTCAAGTGTGATGCCACCCGACCACTCGTCATGGTCGTAACCGGCAAACAGGCGCGACCATATCTCCCAGCGGTAGTTGAAATCCTCCTGCAAGCACAAGAAGTCGCAGTCTTTCGAAGCGAGGTATTCGCTGATTCGTTCGCTCCCCTCCGACTTGGGACCGTCGGCATTGACGTCGAAAACAAAAATTTTCCCCGGCAGGCCGTCTACGTTCAAGGTGAGCACGCTGAAGTTCACCGTCTCGTCTTCGATAGGCTGTTGGGTGTTGCTGTTCTGCGCATAGGCTGTTGTGAAGGCGGCGCAAGCCAAGAGGAGTGCGGCCTTGATATGATGTGATATGAACTTTGTCATGATGTTGTTTGTTATGTGAATAATATGCTTGAAAAACAAAAGTCCCGTGCTGCTCACTCAGCTTGGTCGAAGATGTCCACGTTGTTTTCTTTCAGCCAGTCGTAGAGAGACCGCTGATAGTAGTCTGTGAGATAAGGTTCCACCTTGGACAGTCTGGCATCGGCCTCGGAGTCGTCGAAGACGCCTTGGTTGGCGGCAGACGCGGAGCCGTCAGACTCTGACTCGGCAGGAGTGGTCAGATACATATATATTTGTAATAGGTCTGTTAATTCTAGACCGCTGTCGTCGGCGATTTGCAACACCTCGGAGGTATTGGTGCCCAAGTTGTTGAGCGTGTTCTCTATTTTGGCAAGCACGTCAAAGAAACTGCCACCCGTCCCGCCATTGGTGAGATTCTGCACGGCACCTTTCACATCGAAGCCCTTGTCCTCGAGTTTATGGATGATGCCCATTACCGTGGCGTCCTCCACCAAGTCGGCATAGTGGGTGTTCAACTCGCCATCGTAATACAGCACAGGGTATGCCGTCAGCGTGGCGGCGAGATTGAGGTAGAACAGGAGGCCGCCAACAATGGTGTGATGGTAGTCGGGGATGATGAAATTGGTCTGCAACCTCGTACGCTCAGGCACGATAGACTTCACGAATGGCCTTTCTGAAGTTCCCTCATACCTGAACTCGCTGAGGAACTTGAGAAACTCTCTTCCCGAACTGGCAGGCACGGTGTTGTCTCTTACCAAGTGCATCACATAGTATTTCTGCGAGAAATCGGGCGTCCAGTCTCTGGTCAATGAATAGTTTTTGGCGACATCGCGAAGCATGTCGTATTCGTCGGAGTATTTACTGAGAAAGTTGTCCTGCATGATCTGGGTGAGTGTCTTGCCTTCAAGGGAGTCCATAACGGCTTCGGTGCTGTATTTGCCACTCGATATCCATTCTTTGAATTTCTCATTGTAAGGCTCTTTGAACATCTGTTCATAAGTGAAGCCAAGGTTGGCAAGGCGGTTGTACACATCGAGCACCATGGGCATGCACAACACGTCGATCTGCGGGTCGTCCTTGTGATCGATGTAGTATCTGCAGGCTTCCATGATGTCGAAAGGCGCGCCTCCTACCAATGTCTTGTCAAACACGATTTCGTCACTGTAATGCATATCGCGCACACGCTGTGTTGCGATGGCGTCATACCCTCCCGAGGAGTAACCGGCATTGATGAGAAATTTACCCTGGCTCATGTCGCGGTCGTCAAGCAGTTTCCTTGCTGCCAAGAGCATGTCGATGCTGGCTTGCCCGTTGTAGTCGCCAAAGCAGTAGGCCTGTGGCATGTTCTCCGAGACGCCAACCCCCTGGTAGTCGCTCGCCACTACTATGTAGTTGGGGCTTAGAGGGTTGGCAAGGACAAAATCCTCACCTAAGGAATATCCTCTGGTGGGGGCGTAGCCTTGGTCCATTTGCGTGTAGTGGTTGTAGAGCAAGATGCCGTCGCAGG
>CAMJLI010000065.1 GCA_946406585.1 uncultured Prevotellaceae bacterium
AGGATGACATCGAAGCAGGCGGTTTCATCGCCGAATTGTCTTCCGAGGATATCGAGACAAAAAACGGATTTGTCTATGCATTGGCAGAGGGCGAAGGAGCCATCCACAACGACCTCTTCCAAGTCAATGGCTCTCAGTTGCAAGCCAAAGCTCCTTTCAAATGCGCAGAGGATAGCGTGTTCCACGTTCGCATCAGCACTACCGATGAAGGCGGCTTGAGTTATGCCAAGGCTTTCACACTTACTCTCCACCATGTACTGATAAAACCAGAGCCAGACACTCTAAATGTGCTGTTGTGTTCGGGCGAAACCTATTCATTCTTTGGAAAAGAATACGACAAGACAGGTGTTTACAGATACACGAAGAGCAATGACTATATGTGTGACAGCTTGTATGTGCTCAATCTGAGCATCCTCCCCCATCCCGAAAAGCCAATGGTGACTGTGGAGGGCACACAGACCCTCGTGTCTTCTGCGGCTCATGGCAACCAATGGTATAATGGAGATGGCTCACCGGTGAAGGGTGCTACCGGTCAGCAGTTCACTCCCACGGAGGATGGCATCTATTATGTGGTTCATTCCAACGGGGCATGTGACTCGGAACCCTCCCAAGCCTACATGGTGAGGGTGAACGACCACATCGACCTCACCCTTGACTTGAAGGATGGATGGAACTGGATTTCATCCAACCTCACTGAGGCTGACCACCAGAATGCTCGCCAATTCCTTAATCCCATCGTGGATGATATAGAGCAGTTGGTGGGTGATGGTAAAGAACTATCCAAGGATGAGAACCTAGAACTGAAAGGTAATCTAACCGCCATCCTCCCTTCGGAAAGTTATCACCTGCTTGTTAACAAGAACACCACTCACACATGGAGCGGTGATGGCAGTAGTCCGGAAGCAACTGTTATACGACTCAACAAGGGATGGAACTGGATAGGTTATGTGCCCATAGGCGACCATACTTTGAATGCTGCCCTGGCACAATTACAGCCATCGGAAAATGATGTGGTGAAAGGTCTTGACGCATTTGCCATCTATACCGGAGGTCACTGGACAGGCACGCTTGCGAAAATGCGTCCTGGTGAGGGATATCTCTACCTCTCCAACAATACCTCACAGTTCAATTATCCCACTGCAAGGGTGTTCCCCGTGGAAAGCCAAGCTAATAGTTCAAGTGGAAGCACCCCTGTTTCACCATGGTATTACGACACCCATCAATACCCAGACAACGTCACCTTGGTCGGTAAGGTGATGGCTAATGATGTCGAAGTGTTGGAAGGAGCCATGAGCATAGGGGCTTTTGTCAACAACGAATGTCGAGGCATAGGCAGATATGTAGATGGCTTGCTTTATCTCACCATCCATGGTACCTTGGCGAATCAAGGCATGGTTAGCTTCAGGGCCTACGAGGTGGCGACTGAGAAAGAATGGATGGTCAGCGAGACCATGACTTTTAATGGCCAGCATGAGGGAACTCAAGCGAATCCTTTCATCTTGCATGTCACGGACGTGGAAGGAATAGAAGATGTCACAACGGCTAATTACGTGGTCTATCCCCGTCCACTGCACGACAGAATGTACATACAAGGCGACACAGGACATATCAAAACCGTCAAGGTCATCACCACTGATGGTGCCACAGTCATCCAAACAAATGGTTACGATGATGAAGGCATCGACGTGAACAGCCTCAAACCTGGCGTGTATGTGGTAGCCATCATCACAGAGAATGGAAAAGTCTATTATGAGAAGGTGATGAAAGTTATTAATTGATTAGATAATGCTATAAAAGCGCGTTGCAAGATGAAGCATAGCATGACAATGCCAACTATAGCATGATTGTTAATTTGTGGCGATTTTTCGTATGGAAAGTCGCCACAAACCATTATGCAAACATTTCAATGACACTGTTTCATGTGCGATGGCTAAAATATGGTTGATATGTGACAAAACCAAATGAACAAATCATAAAAAAGTATATATTTTTCTTTTCGTTTCGCTTGAAATACATTACCTTTGCATCAAGGATGTGTTGCAGATGGCATAATACACTCCAATCGTTATAGAGAGCGAAAAGTAGCAAATGAAACTAAATAGACTCCTCTTCTACAAGAAGCAGAAAAAGTAATGGAAAATTTCAAATATTTCGCATTCATAAGCTATAATACGCTCGACATGAAATGGGGCAAGCGACTGCAGCATAAGTTGGAAAATTACAAAATGCCTGCTATGCTGTGCTTGCAACACGGATGGGAACGAAAACCTATAAATCCTGTGTTCTTTGCTCCTACTGACATCCTGCCAGGCGGCCTCACTGAAGAGCTGCAAGAAAGACTTAAAGCGTCACACAACCTAATTGTGATATGCTCACCACATTCGGCTCGATCTGAATGGGTGGGCAAAGAGATAGAGTTCTTCTACAAACTCGGCAGGGCAAAGCAGATACATTTCTTCATAGTGGCGGGAGAACCTAATAGCGGCAAGGAAACAGAATGCTTCAATCCTATAGTCAAAGAACTGGAAATCCCTGAAATCCTGGGTGCAAACATCAATGAAAGAATATATCGATGGCCATGGCTAAACAGGGAACGTGCCTATGTGCAGCTGATATCGAAATTGCTGAATGTGGAATATGACAGCATCTGGCAGCGACACAAACGCCAAATGCTGAGCAGAAAGCTGAAAATGGGGCTGGCCTGCCTCGCTGTTTTGGCAGCCATGGTTGGAATATGGACTTGCAGCCAGCCGTTCGATGTCAGAGTGAATCTTCATGAGGCATCATGCCATAACGGGGTTCTTGACCCAATGGACAACGCCATAGTGACAATGAAAATGGAAAATGAAACAAAGACTGACACCGCACAATGGCCGGAAACATACATCACTTTCACAAACATTCCACACCGTTACCTGAAAAAAAATGTAAGAGTTATGGTGAGATGCAAAGATTTCAACGAGGTGGACACTCTCGTGACCTTGGGCGAAAATGTCACGGTGGAACTTCATCGTGACACTCGCGTTTATGGAAACGTGAATTTCACTATTTGGGACTGGAGAACCGAACGGCCAGTCCCAAACGTGAACGTGGAGATAGAGGGAGTAAAAACAACTTCCGATGAAGATGGACATGTGAAATTGTTCATTCCTCTTGAGAAACAGAAAAAGAAATACCGCGTATTGTCTTCCATCCATTTGGCAGCCGACACGGTATACATGCCCTGTGGAGAATATGACGTACTTACCACTAAATGACTGACTTGGGACAACATTCATATGCAATGAAGTTGTTGGCTTGCCTGTTCTTAGCGATGCTTGGAAACGGCATGGCCAAGGCACAAATACTGCATGGCATGGTGAGGACAATATCACGTCCAAACAAACCTGGCACACCCCTTGGAAATGTAACCGTAAAGCTAAGAGGGTTGAACAATGCCGTAGTGACTTCCAGCTCTGGAGCATTTCAGATAGAGTGCCCTGGAATGAAAGAGGGAGACCCCATCATATTGCAGCAAGTGCAGAAAAAAGGATACATCTTGAAAGACGAAGACCTTGTAGGGCGACCTTTGGCTTTTTCCACAAAAGCAACTCTCGAGATAGTGATGGTGAGCATTGAGCAACTCGAAGCCGACAAGAAAAGAATAGAAGACAAGGCTTATAAGAGAGCTGAGAGCAACTACAGGAAAAAGGTGGAACAACTTGACAAGAAGAAAAAGCAAAACGAACTAACTGCTGAAAAATACAGCATTGAATTGCAAAAACTGCAAAGCAAGTATGAACGATACCTGTCGTTGATAGAGAACATGGCTGAGAGGTATGCCAACACCGATTATGGCTTGCAGGACTCCATAAACTGTGAAATAAACATCTGCATAGAAAATGGCGAGTTGGAAAAGGCTGACTCGCTGATACATACAGTCTTCGACTACGAAACTGTATTGGAAAAGAACCATGCCGCCAAAGAGGAAGTCAGACAGCGCATGGCATTTGCACAGAGCGTAATAGACAAAGCTCATGATGACATGGAAGCCATCAAAAGGGACTTGGAGTACGCCAGACGGATTGTCGAACTCTGCGGCATCCTGGCGGATGCTTACATGGAGCAAGGCAAAAAAGACAAGGCTTTGGCATGCCTTGAGAAAGAGTTGGACATCATGAGAATCCTATATGTGGAAAATAGCGAGGAAACAAGACAATTGATAAAACGAATAAATCTATTGAAGCAATGACAAGCATAAGAACATTTTTACTTTCCATCATGCTGTGCCTTGCAGCTACTTCCATGGCGCAAGTACAAAAGGGATACGTGAAAACACTGGGACGACCTGACAAGAAAGGAATGCCCCTTGGTGGAGTAACAATCAGAGTGGAAGGTGAAAAGAACTCTGTGGTGAGCAAGAAAAACGGCACTTTCTCGCTGAAAATGCCAGGGAGGAAAAATGGGGACACCTATACCTTGCAACAAGTTCAAAAAGCCGGATACGTACTAAACGAGAAAGAGGTCATCGGTAGACAATACGCCTTCTCCGAAAAAGTGCCATTGACCATAGTCATGGTTTCCAAGGCACAGATGGCAGCTGACAAACAACGCATTGAAGATATTGCATACAGAAAAGCCGAAAAGAAATACAAGGACAAACTGCATTCACTGGAAAGGCAGATGAATGACAATGCCATTTCGGCCAAGGAATACCGTGAATCACTACAAGACTTGCAGACAAAATTCGAGAGGCATCAGTCAATGATAGACAATCTTGCAGAGCATTATGCTCATGTCGACTATGACTTGATGGATGAGAAAGAACGCGAAATCAACAGCTACATTGAAAATGGAGAACTGGAAGAGGCCGAATCCTTGATCAATTACCTTTTCAACTCCAATGATTTGATTGCACGCAACAAAGAGGCCATGGCAAGCATCTTGCAGCAAACACTCAAGGCACAAGACATCATGGATAAAGCCAAAGCAAACATGGAGGACATATTGAAACAGCAGGAAAAGGATGCTGCATACCTCTTCCAGTTGTATACCATAGCTCTGGCTGACTTTGACAACGAAAAAGCAAAAACATATATAGAAACACGTGCAGAACTCGACACGGCGGAGGTGAAATGGCAAATGGACGCCGGATTTTTTGCCGCGACCTACCTGGCGGATTTACCTCTCGCCTATTCTTATTACAATCGAGCTCTTGGAAATGCAATTGATATTTATGGAGAGAACGCTTTGATCACAGCTCAATGTTTTAATGCCATAGGCACAAACTACTATAAGCAATACGACTATGACCATGCCATGGAATGCTTTCAGAAGTCGTTGAGAATAATAGAAGAAGCCGATGTCTCCAATCAAGAACAATCCTTGTCTTTGGCATCCCTGCAAAACGATATTGGCATCTTTTACATTCATCAAGGCAAATACGAACTTGCCACGGAGTGCTTTCAAAAGGCTTTGGAAATCTTCCTAAACATAGTTGGAGAAAACACTCTTGACGTGGCAATGACCTATAACAATTTGGCTTCAGTATTTAGCAAAAAGGCCGATTACACTCTTGCCTTGGAATATTTACAAAAATCATTGGAAATAACGGAAGGGTTAAAGAATGAAAATCATCTTTACACAGCATCAACACATAGGTTGATAGGCAATGTGTACAACATGTTGGCAGACTACACACATGCAGGGGAGCATTTCGAAAAGGCTCTCACAATACTAAAAAACATTTTCGGAGAGAACCATCCCGACATTGCGGAATCATACAATGACTTGGGTTATCTGACAAGCCAGCAAGGAGATTATAAAAAAGCCATGGAATACTATCATAAGGCACTGACCATAAACGAAAACATACTGGGAAAGGATTCTCCAGGAATGGTAAGGAGCTACAGCAACATGGGATCCATATATAATAACTTTGGCAAATACGATGAAGCTTTGGAATACCACATAAAGGCTCTGGAGATATTAAAGAACATCCTAGAGGAAGAAACGGAAAACGGCGGGGTGGCAAACTATAACATTGGGATGGACTACTACATGAAAGGAGACAAAAATGAGGCTTTGAAATACTTTGACAAGGCTTTGTCCATCTTCAAGAATTTGTTTGGCGAAGAGCATCCTACCGTAGCCATGGTGTTAAGCAACATCGGAAGCACCTACGACGACATGGGTAATCAGAAACAAGCTCTCGATTATTATAAGAACGCCCTTGCCATAGAGATGAAAACACTGGGCGAAGAGCACCCCAATGTGGCAACTTCTTACAACAACATAGGATACATCCTTTACGGTCAAAAAGAATACTCGGAGGCTTTGGGATACTTCAAGAAGGCTTTGGACATACGAATCAAATTTTTAGGAGAGGAACATCCACAGATAGCAAATTCCTACACGAATATCGGAGCCATATATGGCAAGATGGACGATTACGCCCACGCTATGGAATATTATCAAAAAGCATTGCAGATACAAGAGAAAAAACTTGGGCAAGAGCATCCCAACATATCGGTCACCCTAAGCAACATTGCAAATACATATCACAAGTCAGGGGACAACAAACGGGCAATGGATTATTATCAAAAGGCATTCGACATGCAAACAAAGACACTTGGCCCAGAGCATCCCACTACTCTAAAAACTAAAGAAGTGATGCAAGGACTGAAAGAAGAGCAATGAGCAAAAGCATCTGTTGACTTCTACAAAAAATCCTTGTCTTCAAGTCGCCTTCCACATTCAGAACAATATTTGTTTGTCTTGAAAATCACCGTGCCACATTGGCTGCAGCGATATTCCTGGTCGGAATGCTGAAGCCTGTGGATAAGGATATGGTAGGTTTCGGTGTCACGGCTCTTTACAAGGTCGAAACCGAATTTCTTCACAATCTTTATAGTATTGTCGGCCAGTATGCGATTGTATTCTTTTTCCCCTTCGGAAAGACGGGAATATGGTATCAGGTCTGGATGCTCCTTGCGCTTGTCATCCCTCAAGGGGCCATATCTCCAACCTTCTGCCATTCTGGCACTTGCCCATACCTCCTGGGTGTTTTCTGCTATGGCCTCGTGCAATTCCACCAGGTCGTCGGGAAACGACACGTCCTCCACATTAATGGGGGATGGCTGATAAGTACTGTCTTGCATCTTTGCTATTACCATGTATCTGGACGAGCCCTCCCATGCTTTCACGAAATGACTACTGATGCAATTTTCGTAAGGCTTGCCTGTGGCAGGGTCGAAAATCCGCACGCTTGCCTCATCAGCAAAAATCACCGTCACAGCATGGAAATCGTCTTCCTCCCTTTCCCTTCCATTAAGGATGGAATTGTCTACAACAACTATTATGTCTGCTTTTTCCTCAAGCAAGGCCTTGATGTCATCTAATGTGGCATCATATCTGCGTGACACGTCAAGACCATTTTCCTCTAGAAGCCTTCCCATGTGGTGAAGGGGAGTGCCCTTTTCCCTCAACCATCTGTTTTGAAGTGCCTGCTCCGAAAGGCGTGCATGGTCCACTGCGATATTTCTTCTCGTCAATATCCACTCCTCACACTGCAAGTCGCAAAGGTGCCCCTTGCTCTTTGAGGCCATCCTCGTAATAGGCAGTATGGAATATAGTTGTGTGTTCTCCTCCAAATCTTCATCTACACGGTCTGAAATGGAAAGCACAGACTGTAATTCTGGGTTGTCACCCAAAGCATCCAACATCATGTCAAATTCTTCCGCCGACATGTCTCCATCAAGAAACGCGGCCATCTGCTCGTCTGTAATTTTCATGTTTTTTCCCTCCAAAGTTTCTTTCTTTTATTGCGACCTTGGACAGGGCCACAATAGCACGTCTTTTGACATTGTATAGATTATCCAAGGTAATGCCCATGCTCTTTGCCAAGAGTTCAGGTTGGACATCTTCCAAGATGAGCTTCTGTATCACATAAACGTAACGTTCGTTACGCAAAGAGTGCAGCAGATTTTCCACGTCCATTTTTGTATTTATAATATCTTCGTATGTGAAGCATTCATGTTCTATGGACATTTTATAAAAATGAGGCAATTGCTTGGGAAAATCTATCACATGGTCGCGTTTTCTTATGAAAAATCTTATTGCCACTACTTTCAACCACATGTACAAAGATGAGCGAAACTGGAACTCTTTCAGCTTTATGCTGTCATTGTCTTGCAAATAGCAATACAATTCGTTTACCAATTCGTCGTATTCTACGGGATATGGGAAAACATATTTGATGATGCTGATGATAAGAGGACGGCATTTGTCAAAAAAGAACTCTCGGGTGATGGTATCATCACGAGATATAAGTCCCTGTATGATTTCTTTATCAGTCATGTTATTCTATTTTCCAGGGTTTGAGGAATGCCACAAGCACATCAGATGAGCCAGTTTTTTTCTACATTTTTTTATAATTTGGTGCAAAGATAAACAAAATATTTAAAAACATATTCATCCTTTATTTTATCGTACTTATCGCTTATTGGCAACTAAATAATTGGATGGTTTTTGTTTAATGCTGCAGCTGTTAGGGCTGCCAGACGGGCGTTGTTGAGCACCAACTGGATGTTGCTATCAAGGCTGTCACCGTCAGTGAGTTCCTTGACCTTGGCCAGCAAGAACGGTGTTGTTTCCTTGCCACGGATGCCAAGTCGGTTGGCCTCGTCAATGGCTTTGTCAATGGCGCTATTGATGACATCGGCTGGCATCGAGAATTCCTCCGGTATTGGGTTTGTTACGAGCATTCCGCCCTTCATGCCCAATTCAAGCTTGGTTCGGAAGACTGCGGCAAGTTCCTCCGGAGTGTCGATGCGGTAGTCTACTTTGAACCCACTATGACGTGTGTAGAAGGCAGGCAGTTCTTCTGTGCCGTAACCGATTACTGGCACGCCCTTGGTCTCGAGATATTCCAAAGTCAATCCCAGGTCAAGGATGGACTTGGCACCGGCACAGATGACCATCACGGGTGTCATTGCAAGCTCCTCGAGGTCGGCACTGATGTCCATCGTTTTGTCGGCACCACGGTGGACACCACCGATGCCACCTGTGGCGAATACATGGATGCCTGCCATCGCCGCAATTATCATTGTCGTGGTCACGGTAGTGGCACCATCCTCGCCGCGGGCGATGAGCACGGGCAGGTCGCGACGAGATGCCTTGGTCACCTCCTGGCCCTTGCGCCCCAAGTATTCGATTTCATCTGGGGTGCAACCAGCCTTCAATTGGCCGCCGATAACGGCAATGGTGGCGGGCACGGCACCTCCCTCGCGGATGGCTTGCTCCACCTTGAGCGCCGTCTCCACATTCTGCGGATAAGGCATGCCGTGGGATATGATGGTGGACTCAAGAGCCACTACAGGACGCTTCTCGTCGAGTGCTTTCTGCACTTCTGGTGATATGGAAAGATACTTGTTCATGTTTTTGATTTTTTTACGATTTTTGTTGCCTTCTTTTTCTAATTATCCTCGTTGTTGCAATATATGGCAACATCGGGATTGACGGTTTGTGAGGAAAGCAAGGTGGCATGGGCTGCTTTCAGTCCCATTAAGGCACAGTCTGGGAATGTCGTTCCTGACAGATGGGCATGTGCCACGCCAGCGATAAAGGCATCACCCGCCCCAGTGGTGTTGGCCACCAAAGTGGGGATGGCTTCATAGTGCTCATGGTGAGTGCCGTCGCTGCAATACACCCCTTCACTGCCAAAAGTGACGTATACTTGGCTGACGCCCATTCCTGTAAGACAGTCGGCGGAAGACTTCACCGTGTCGCAATGGGTCACTGCCAAAGCCTCCTGCCGGTTGAGCTTCAATACATTCAGCTTGCGTGAATGACTCTGAAGGAGTGCCATGGTGATACGGGTGGCCTTGGTGGTGCTCACGGCATCCACCATGAGTGGCGCCGTGCAGTTGTCAATTAAGAACAGCAGCGCCTCGGTGGAGATGTTGGTGTCGGCAATGACGAGAGCGGAGTTGTTGATGGCATCGATACGTGAATCCAGGAAGTCTGGTGTGATGCATGAGTTGATGTCGGTGTCGGCCACGGCTGCTACCATCTCTCCCGAATGGTTGTTGATGCACAGGTACATCCCTGTTCGCATGCCCTCGCATCGCTTGCTAAGTGTCAGGTCCAAGTTGATTGCCTGGCACTCACGCCAGCACATGTCGCCAAATGCCTCCTCGCCGAAGACACTGACCAGTTTCACCTCATGGCCCATCAGTCGAAGGTTGTGGGCGATGTTTCGAGCCACTCCCCCACACCCCAGTGTCACCTGACCCGGCATCGAGTCGGCAGGGATAAAAGGTGCTGTCAACGCTGCAGAAATGTCGACATTCGTACCTCCAATCACTGTCACATACCTGTCCATTGTTTTAATATTTCAAGGTCATGTTATT
>CAMJLI010000066.1 GCA_946406585.1 uncultured Prevotellaceae bacterium
AGGGTCTTCATGACAATCCAGCCAATAAGATAAGCGACTGCACAGAAGCAGAACACAATCATGTAAGCTGCAGGCTTCCCGTCATATCCAAGGAAAGTGAATGCTTCACCTTGACCTTCTGCATAAGTGAAGAGATTGCCGGAAATCTTGTTGATGAGCATGGATCCCAATCCACCAGCCATGGCACCAATACCAGTGATTGTAGCAATGGTAGACTTGGGGAACATGTCTCCCACGGTAGAGAAGATGTTCGCCGACCAAGCCTGATGCCCGGCACCAGCCAGACCGATGATGATGGCAGGCCACCATGCAGGGTCAATGGGGCTGTTCTCCCACATAGCCAAAGGCTGTGCGAAAAGTGCGAAAAGAGGGAAGAAAGCGAAAATAAGCATAGCCAACATACGTCCGGCGTATGGATTCATGCCTCTCTTCTCCACAAAAAGCTTTGGAAGGTATCCTCCGAAAATAGACAGCACGGTGACAATGAAGTAGAGAGTGAAAATGAGCAGCTGTCCCATTCCCGAACTTGACTTGTATCCGAATTGGTCGGAGAAATATGCAGGAGCCCAGAAAAGATAGAACCACCACACACCATCAGTCATGAACTTGCCAACGATGAACGACCAAGTCTGCTTGAAGGTAAAGCACTTTCCAAAACTAATAGCAGGTCCTTCATCATTTGCATCCTTAGGATCTTCCCCAGTCTCGGCATCCTGATTGATATAAGTAAGCTCGGCAGCATTAACATGCTTGCTCTTGTTAGGCTTGTCATAGATGAAAATCCAGAGAGCCATCCAGATGAAGCCCAACGCACCTATTATAATAAATGCCATCTCCCAACCAAAAGCTTCAGCCAGAGGAGGAATGCTGATAGGAGCAGCCAAAGCACCCACAGAAGCACCCGCATTGAAGATGGATGTTGCGAAAGCACGGTCTTTCTTTGGGAAATACTCAGCCGTCACCTTGATGGCTGCGGGGAAGTTGCCACTTTCACCCAAAGCCAGGATAGCTCTACAGAAAAGGAAGAGATAGACACTGATTGTGGCTATGCTAAGTGCCGTCATGGAGCTAGCTTCCACGGCCTTGAGGGCAGCAACGCCATCGAGTCCCACATACTTCATCGTCACCCATCCACAAGCAGCATGCAAGCATGCGCCAAGCGACCAGACAAAGATAGCCCAAAGGTAGCCTTTCTTGGTGCCCATCCAGTCGATGAATTTGCCAGCGAAGAGGCAGAACACCGCATAAAGAATAGAGAAGACCGAAGTAATTGTGCCATAGTCGGCATCGGTCCAGTGGAACTCAGGAGCAATGAAATCCTTCCAAGTCAACGACAGCACCTGGCGGTCCATATAATTGACCGTGGTGGCAAAGAACAACATTGCACAAATCACCCAACGATAGTTGGTCATTTTAGTAGTTTGTATAGGACTCATATTATAAATGATTAGTTGTGTCACAGTAATCAGTTGGCAAAGTTACTGAAAAAAAATCATGGCATGGTCAAAAAAAGTGTTTTTTTTGGAAAAACTTGCAATATATGCCATATATCAAGAAAAATTAGTATATTTGCAGATTGAAATCCATAGCAGACGAAATCTACTAAATACCAATCATAACATTCAACCAAACAATTATCAACATGAGAAAAATCGACTTGAAGAAGATATTCATGGCATTTATCATGCTCATGAGTGTCAGTGCTGTTTCAGCCAAAGACGTCATTTATGAAAGAGGCACCACGAATGCATGGTCTGATTCAGATGTCAGTGCATGGGCCACTATTGCAGAGGGAGCCACTGTTAGTTTGACCGATAATGGAATTCATTTCTCTGCCGGCAATACCGGTTACGAGAACAAACTAAGTTTGGGTTTCACAGCCAATTCCATAGCCACTTTAAAGACAAAATGGGCGGTTGGCAATTCCACCGGTCGTACAGGAGGTTACAATTTCCTTCGTTTTGGCGGTGTTGAACTTCGTTCCTACGGCCAAGACCAATTTGCAGCCATCTCTGTGGATGGCGGTGACGCAACAACCATTGTAAACAACAAGGATGACGTCCGTGGTGGCGTATGGGACGTTGAGATAACCATCAACCAAGCTACGGGAGACTTCACCTACTCCATCAACTTCAGCACCAGCGGTTTGAAAGAAGGCAGCGGCATAACCAGCATCAATCCCGATGGTGTTAACATCGGTTTCTTTAAGCCAGGACGTGTGGCAAACACCGACCAGACCATCAACAACATTGAGGTTAGCGAAGAAAAACAGTCTGTGGTGACCGCCACCTACACCATCAACTATGAGACCGAAGATGGCATAGTATTCAAAACCGAGACACGCAGCGGCCTTGTAGGCAATGAAGTCACTGTGACCGACAACGACCGCACCCCCATCTGGCAAGACGGAGTGAAATACATTTTCAGCTATGACAATGCCGAAGGCCTGGTGATATCCTCAGATGGCACCACTGTAGTAACCCTCATCTTCATAGAAGCTTCGAAGAGTGCCTATAGCCTCACTGCAGTAGACAATGAGGGCAATGAGCTTCAATTGCTACAACAAGGCGAAGTGTACGAGGGAGAGTCTGCATTCCACTACTATTCCAAGGCGCTCAACATAGACGGAATATGGTATATGAGAGCCCAGAACCCCACCACCCCATATTATGGCATCTCAATCCCGGGAGGCGAGGCAGCCACCATTGCCTATGAGATGAGCGACATCACCTATTTCACAGAAATGGAAGACCTCACCCCATCACGCTCATGGGCAGCCAATGGTGCCGTGACCGACCGTTACTCCAATGGTCAGGCCCGCCGTCTTTACAGCAACAGCTATGTGAAGACAGCTCCACTACCTGCCGGCATCTACAACCTCACGATATGGGCACGCAACCAAAGCAGTTCACAGCCAGGCAACCTACCCATCTTCCTCGTCGATACAGAAGGCAATCTTGCCTCTTCCCCCGTTACAGCAGCCTTTGAAGACTGGGCTACTGCACAGAACACAGAAAAGACCGCCGAGGGCATCGTTGTTCCAGAAGGATATGCCATTGCCTTGAACAACAACACCGCCTACAATTCCAACCTTGAGCTTGACTACCTCTATCTGTTGCGCACCGGCGACCCAGAGATAGCCTCTTATGTGGTGACATTTGCAGATGAGCAAGGCAACGTTCTCAAAGAAGAAACCCGCGAGGGTGCTGTTGGCGTGGAAGTGTCACTTTCAGCCACCGACAAGTCGCCCATCACCATCACCTCAGTAGATGAAGAAGGAACCGAGACCTCCACTACCTACATCTATGTAAGCGATGACAGTGAAGGCAAGATAATAGAAGCAGAAGGAACTGTGGTGACCCTCACATTCAAGGTTGCCGAATCCATCCCATATGCTATTAAGGCAGTTGATGGCGAAGGCAATGAATTGGGCACAGTAGCAGAAGGTGAGATTATCGAGACAATGTCACAAGTAGTTTACTACACAAAGGCTGTGAAAGCCAACGAAAAGTGGTACTCCATTGCCCAGAACCCCACAGACCCATATTATGGCATGACAGTCACAGCTGGCGAGAACCCAACCCTCACATACGAGGAAGCCGACATGGACTACTTCAGCGAGATAGAAAACCTGAGGGGCTCCCACTCTTGGGCTGCCGACGGAGCATATCCCAGCCGCTATGCCAATGGCCAAGCCAAGCGACTCTACAAGAACAGCTATGTCTGCACCGACACACTTCCAGCCGGTCAGTACACTGTTACACTTCGCGCCCGCAACAACAGTCGTAGCGAAGCCACATTGTCAGTATACAATGCAAATGGAAATAGCGTGATCGGCCAGTTGTTTGGCGAGTTTGAGTCATGGGTAGGTGCAGAACAAGCCGAGAAGAGCATTGAAGGAGTGAACATCCCCGAAGGCTTCCGTGTTGCTATCTACAACACCAATGAAGAGAGCAATTCAAATCTTGAGATGGACTACATCTACTTGAAGCGTACGGGCGACTTCGAACAGCTCATCGGCGATGTGAATGGCGATGGCGAGTTGAGCATCTCCGATATAGCCCTCATCATTCAATATATTTTGACAGGCGTTGAGCCCGATGGCTTCATCCTTTCGAATGCCAATGTGAATGGAGACGATGATATTTCCGTCAAAGACGTCATGGCCACTGTCAACATCATACTGGGCAAAACGGAATAATAGTATTGCCAAAAGACAAACAGACATGCAGAAGGCAGGACTCCGGTCCTGCCTTCCGTTTTTTTTGTAAGTTTGTCATCATCATCTGCCAAACCGTCTCTGTGGTGTTGAAGCACCGTTGCCACCATTATTATTGGGACGCATGCCTGGCCCTTGGGGTCTGTTGCCATTATTATAGAATCCTCCACTTTGATGAGGTGGTACAACACCATTGGCACCATTTCCATAATAGTCTCTCGGTATGTTTCCATTTTTCCCCGGGTTGTATGGTATTGGTGCATGGGAAGCATCTGGCATGCCATTTCTCCCTGGAGCATAGAAGTTTCTCTTTACATAACGGCTTCTTGCATCCAGGTTGAGACCACCCCGATAAGTGTTCCAGTTTCTGGGCCTTACATAATAGAAAAAATGTGGGTCCGGATATCTGCCATAAATGGCAAGAGTCCACCCTCCCCTGCCCCAATTTAGTGGACGGTAGAAATAATTGGTTGCTACAAACCTACGATACTGGAACATATTCAGCACGTAGCGCAAGTCTGAGTTTCTTCTGCTCCAATACACGCCATAAAGGTCTACATCTCTATTGACCATCATGAAGTAGTCGAGGTTGATTTCGTAAGCAGCCTCGAATTGCTCGACAGACATGTTAAGTTCGTAAGCCATTTTATCAGTGAGATAAAGAGCCGCAGACTGAGCCTGCCCAAAAGTCATTGCATGAACCGACAAATTGAATGCCATGCAACAAAAAAACGAAATAATGATTTTTTTCATGTTGCCTATTTTAAGTATGTTTTTACTAATGAAAATCATTGAATGGCAAATATACAACATTTTGTCGATACAAAGACAAAATACGACAAAAAAAGTAGCAACAACCAAGAAGCGAATCCATTAGGCATCATATCCATGGCATCACAGCCACATCCTCATAGTTAACAATCATTAAAAATTGCAGATAGAGGAATAAAGGCGACAAAAATGACGGGCAAAAGTAGAATAAGTGAGAGAAAATGTGTAATTTTGCACCGATTTTCGAACAACATAAAGTCTAACTTTATTAATTTTTCACATTTTATTAATTCATTTTATGTCTAACTTAAAAAATGTACAGCCACTCGATGACTTCAATTGGGACGAGTTTGAGAATGGCAGTATCAACAGCGCAAGCAAAGAAGATTTAGAAAAAGCTTATGACGAGACCCTCAACAAAGTGAGCGAGCATCAAGTAGTTGACGGCAAAGTCATCTCGTTTGACAAGAAAGAAGTCGTTGTGAACATTGGTTACAAGAGCGACGGCATCATCCCTGCCAGCGAATTCCGCTACAACCCCGACCTCAAGGTGGGTGACATCGTAGAGGTTTACGTAGAAAATCAAGAAGACAAAAAAGGCCAATTGATTCTTTCCCACAAGAAAGCTCGCCTGAGCAAGAGCTGGGAGCGCATCAATGCAGCCTTGGACAACGAGGAAGTTATCACAGGTTACATCAAGTGTCGCACCAAAGGTGGCATGATTGTTGACGTATTTGGCATCGAGGCATTCCTCCCCGGCAGCCAGATCGACGTTCACCCCATCCGCGACTACGATGTGTTCGTAGGCAAGACCATGGAATTCAAGGTTGTGAAGATCAACCAGGAGTTCCGCAACGTGGTAGTCTCTCACAAGGCCCTTATCGAGGCAGAGCTCGAGGCTCAGAAGAAGGAGATTATCAGCAAGATGGAGAAGGGTCAGATATACGAAGGCACGGTCAAGAACATCACCACCTATGGTGTGTTTGTAGACCTTGGCGGTGTAGACGGACTCATCCACATCACCGACTTGTCATGGGGCCGCGTAAGCGATCCACACGAGGTTGTGCAGCTTGACCAGAAGATCAATGTTGCCATTCTCGACTTTGACGACGAGAAGAAGCGCATCGCCCTTGGTCTGAAGCAGCTCACTCCACATCCATGGGATGCACTCGACGAGAACCTGAAAGTGGGCGACCACGTGAAGGGCAAGGTAGTCGTGATAGCCGACTATGGAGCATTTGTAGAGATAGCTCCAGGCGTGGAAGGTCTCATCCACGTTTCAGAAATGAGTTGGAGCCAGCATCTCCGTTCAGCTCAAGAGTTCATGCATGTAGGCGACGAGGTAGAGGCAGTGATACTCACCCTCGACCGCGCAGACCGCAAGATGTCATTGGGCATCAAGCAGTTGAAGGCCGACCCATGGGAGAACATCGAGGAGAAGTATCCTCTGAACTCGAAGCACACTGCAAAGGTGCGCAACTTCACCAACTTTGGCATTTTCGTAGAGTTGGAAGAAGGCGTGGACGGTTTGATTCACATCAGCGACCTGTCATGGACAAAGAAGGTGAAGCATCCATCAGAGTTCACCCAGGTAGGCGCCCCCATCGACGTTGTAGTATTGGAAATAGACAAGGAGAACCGTCGTCTGAGCCTTGGTCACAAGCAACTCGAGGACAATCCTTGGGACACCTACGAGACCATCTACACTCCGGGTTCCGTACACATTGGCAAGATTACCGAGTCAATGGACAAGGGTGCTGTCATCGCCTTGAACGAAGGAGGCGAAGGCTTTGCCACTCCAAAGCACTTGGTTAAGGAAGACGGCACCCAGGCACAGCAGGGCGAAGAGCTTGCTTTCAAGGTGATAGAGTTTGTGAAAGAGACCAAGCGCATCATCCTCTCACACAGCCGCACCTTCGAGGAAGGCAAAGAAGAGAAGAAGGCAGCCCGCGCCACCAAGCACGCCGCAGCTCCTAAGAAGGAAGAGGCTTCTGCAATCAACAACGTAGCAGCCGGCACCACACTTGGCGACCTCGACGCACTTGCAGCTCTCAAGGCCAAGATGGAACAAGGCGAATAATACCTCGCATTTATTCTATTCACAATAAAGGAGCCTGCCTGGAAAGGCAGGCTCCTTTTTCAAAATCAATCACTACTATGGAAAGAACATGGAGATGGTTTGGCAAGAAGGACAAGATAACCCTTGCCATGCTGCGCCAAATAGGCGTAGAAGGAATTGTGACAGCCCTGCACGATGTTCCTCTGGGCGAAGTATGGACACGTGAAAAGATTCGCGACCTGCGCGAATACATCGAAAGCTACGGCATGAGATGGAGCGTGGTGGAATCCCTTCCCGTCGTGGAGACAATCAAATATGGCGGTCCTGACCGTGACTATCAGATAGAAGTGTACAAGGAATCCTTGCGCAACTTGTCGGCAGAAGGCATCCACACCATCTGCTACAATTTCATGCCTGTGCTCGACTGGGCTCGCACCGACTTGCTGCATGAGAACCCCAATGGTTCATCCAACCTCTATTTCAACTATGCCGAGTTCGCATATTTCGACATATACATCCTCAAGCGTGAAGGAGCGCGTGAGGAATGGGCAAAGTTCGAGTTCCCCGCTGGCGTAGGCGAAGGGCGCAACGTCTTGGCAGAAGCAGATGCCTTGGCCAAGACCATGACACCTGAAAAGGACCACGCCCTGGTTGAGAACATAGTAATAAAGACCCAAGGTTTCGTAAGCGGCAACTTCAAGGAAGACGACGAAGCTCCGATACAAAAATTCCGCGAGTTCCTCGACCTGTACAAAGGCATAGACAAGTCACAGTTGCGTGCCAACATGAAATACTTCCTGGAAGCCATCATGCCCACCTGCGAGGAATATGGCATGAACATGTGCGTTCATCCCGACGACCCCCCAATCGAGATACTCGGCCTTCCCCGCATTGTAAGAACAACAGAAGACATCCAGTGGTTCCTCGATGCAGTACCCAACAAGCACAACGGGCTGACCTTCTGCGCAGGTTCATTGTCGGCAGGGGCCTACAACCAAGTGGTGGAGATGGCAAGGAAATTTGCCTCCCGCACACACTTCGTCCATCTGCGTTCTTGCCACATCTTCCCCAATGGCGACTTCACCGAAGCCAGTCACCTTGGCGGACGTGCCGACATCATAGAGCTTTGCCGCATTTTTGAGAAAGAGAACCCATCCCTTCCCATGCGCGTGGACCATGGCATGACCATGCTCGGCGACGAAACCCGTGGCTATAATGCAGGCTACTCCTTCCTTGGCCGCATGTTTGCCCTTGGCCAGGTGCAAGGCATACTTGCAACAGTTGACAGAGAATTGGGCATTGAATACAAACAACCAGGATTTTTCGATTGAACCATGAAACTTAACGACATCTTCACAGGCAAGTACAATGCCGAGGAATGGGCAGCCAAAGGCTACCAACTTCCTCAATACGACATATCCGCTGTAGCGAAAAAGACCCACGACAACCCCACATGGGTGCATTTTGGCGGTGGCAACATCTTCCGTGCCTTCCCGGCAGCGATACTCAACGACGCCCTTAATTCCGGCCAATACGACCGGGGCGTCATCGTGGCAGAGACATTCGACTTCGAGGTGATAGACAAGGCATACGCCCCATACCACAACCTCTCGCTTCTTGTAAGCCTTCAATCCACAGGCACGATAGAAAAGAAAGTCATTGGTTCGGTGACAGAAGCCCTGAAAGCCGACTATCAGTTTGCCGACTGGCAGCGACTGGTGGACATCTTCCACAATCCATCATTGCAGATGATATCATTCACCATCACAGAAAAAGGCTATGGCGTAGCTCCCGCCGACCTTGAGCGCGGTCTGAAGCCCGTCCTCGCCATGGGCAAAGTGACGGCCTTGCTTTGGGAACGTTACCAAGCCGGACAGCTGCCACTCACAGTGCAGAGCATGGACAACTGCTCACACAATGGCGACAAGGTGAAAACTGGCGTCATGACATACGCAAAGAAATGGGTTGAAGACGGACTTGTGCCTTCCTCTTTCCTGGATTATCTGAACGACCAGACAAAGATTACCTTCCCATGGTCGATGATAGACAAGATAACTCCACGTCCACATCAGAAAGTTCAAGAGATGCTGGCAGCAGACGGCTTCGAGGACAACAACTACATTGAGACAGAGAAGCACACTTTCACCGCTCCATTCGTAAATGCAGAAGAAGTGCAATACCTTGTCATTGAGGACAGCTACACCAACGGCCGTCCACCTTTGCACTTGGGCGGCGCACTCTACACCACACGTGAGACCGTGGACAAGGTGGAGACCATGAAAGTGACCACCTGCCTCAATCCTCTCCACACAGCCATGTCCATTTACGGCTGCATGCTCGGATACACTCTCATATCCGCCGAGATGGCTGACCCCGACATCCGTCCGTTCATCCAAAAGATAGGATACATGGAAGCCATGCCTGTGGTCACCGACCCAGGCGTCCTCAATCCATACGAATTCATAGGAGCCGTCATCAACCGCCGCCTGCCCAACCCCTTCATGCCCGACGCCCCACAACGCATCGCCATGGACACGAGCCAGAAACTGCCTATCCGCTTCGGTGAGACCATAAAGAAATACATCTCCCGTGGCTTGGACATGAGCAATCTCCAACTCATCCCTCTGACACTTGCCGGATATGCCAGATACCTGAAAGGCATCAAGGACGACGGCACGCCTTTCGAGCCATCGCCCGACCCCATGCTCGCAGAACTGCAAGCCATAGTGGCACCACTCGAAATAGGCAAGGCCGACCAGGACTACAGTTGCCTGCACGACCTGTACAGCCGTGCCGATGTCTTCGGACTAGACCTCTACGAAGCCGGTTTGGGAGAACAGATAGAAGGCATGGTGAAAGAATTGTATGCCGGCACAGGTGCCGTGCGTGCAACCCTTCACAAATACGTATCGGCAAGATAGCCAATCATTAATTGGCGGCTTCAATGCCATAGCCATACAACCAACAATGTCCGTTTCGTGCAGAGATGACACGAGACGGACATTTTGCATTCAACACAGCGCAAACCTTTACGTTTTTTTATATGTACAAATCATTGCAAAATTATTATGAAATGACTATCTTTGCAAAGAATTCCAAACCAGAGGAAAAACATCAACTAAATCTATAAAACAAATGAAGAAACTGCAAGAATTAAACAAGCGTACCGCTCCAAAGAGCGTCATGCCAGAGAAAATCATCCAATTTGGCGAGGGTAACTTCCTCCGTGCCTTTGTAGACTGGATCATTTGGAACATGAACCAGAAGACCGATTTCAACGGCAGCGTGGTTGTAGTTCAACCCATCGAGCGCGGCATGGTGGACTGGCTCAACGGCCA